>CAZNQZ010000174.1:4343-4993 GCA_964575245.1 uncultured Lachnobacterium sp.
TCCGTCATTTCGGGTTTCAATCCGGCAGAGATGTGGATAAGTTTGCCGCATATTCGGAGTGCAGGCGCAGCGCCAATGGTCTCTACTTTGTTACCGCCGGAACCAACGCCTATATCAGCGCTTCGGTAGAGCAGACGATTGACCTCGGCAGTCACACTCTGTTTATTGCCGGTGTGGATGATATGGAGGTGCTTTCCGATGCTGCCTCGGCAACCTATGCTTACTACCAGTCGGAAATTAAACCGAAACCGGACCGGCAGCCTGCTGCAGGGAAAACGGCCTGGCGCTGCAGGGTATGCGGATATATTTATGAAGGAGAGGAGCTTCCGGCAGACTTTGTATGCCCGCTGTGCAAGCATCCCGCTTCTGATTTTGAGAAAATAACGATTTGAAGGCAAATTTTGCATGAGCTGATGTTCAATGGTAAGGAGGAAAAATTTATGAGCAGCAAATACGCGGGTACACAGACGGAGAAAAATCTGCAGGCGGCTTTTACAGGAGAGTCTATGGCGAGGAATAAATACACGTACTTTGCTTCCAAGGCCAAGAAGGAAGGCTTCGAGCAGATTGCGGCCCTGTTTCTGGCGACCGCAGACAACGAGAAGGAACATGCTAAGATCTGGTTCAAGGAGCTGGAGGGCATAGGAAAC
>CAZNQZ010000175.1:0-4991 GCA_964575245.1 uncultured Lachnobacterium sp.
ATTTTATCGGCTTCAATTACTGCGAGCAGTTCTGGGGATTTGAGTCGTTGGATTTCCCTGTGACGCCGATTCAGCGCTACCAGCATTTTGCAAAACTGCTGCAGCTTTGCAATACATACGGCGGCTACCTGAATATCAGCTGGTGTGCCAATCAGTGGAGCGCATCCTTAAACCCGATTGCCATGCTCAAGCGCTGCCCGCAGTGGAAAAATTCCTGCGAGCTCTACGCACACAATCTGCAGCTGGAGGAAAAATACACGCAGGTAGGCTTCATTCAGGATGTGGAAAGTGAAATCCTGGGGGCATATCTTTCGGGCTACTGCGGAAACTTCGGCGTCCGCTATGACGAAACCGGCTGGACGGATTCGACCTGGAGCGGCTCCGGCGAGGCAAAAAAGGAGCAGTACCGGCAGATTACTGGACTCCCCATTCATCTGGAACGAATGGCCTTCAACGGCGCAACCATTATCGACGGGCCGGAGCTCATCTGGGCGGACGATTTCGCCGAAACATGGGGAGGCAAAAAAGACAGCGAGGACTATTCCTGCCGGGATTGGGATACCCGGGACCAATATTATAACGCCACCCTCGATTTCTTCCGCAGAGTGATTGATGGAACGATCCGCATCCCCACACGCCAGGAGGTAATTGAGCGCACACAGTTTGTCGTCATCCAGGACAATACCATGGGCAACGCCCACAACAAATACAGCACCTACCGGACACTGTTCGATGGCTTATATACCATGCCGGGGGACGGTACCTTAGAAAACAACCACAACCTCTATAAAAGCACCGGGCGCTATCCGACCATCCCGACAGTCTATGCCCTGAGAGATACGCTTGCACAGAGCTTTGCATACCAGCTCAATCAGTCGCAGCTCGACTCGCGCTGGAGCGATCTCGCCGCAAAACAGGCGGAATTCAACGCAGTATTTCCGGAAGAATACACCGGCTCCTGCTACGCTGGGCGCTTTGAAAACACATGGCTTGCATATAACAACAACAAGGACGGCAGCGGAAGCGACGCACAGTTTTCACTGAAATACAATACCTGTCAGGATCTGAAGGTGAGCTTTGACGCATACGGGACCGCCCTGATCCGGGAGTACAGCGATCACATAAATATCTATGCGAACAACTTTGACAACAAGGCACAGACAACGCTCAAAACCGATACCTTTATAATCTCCGGCTGCACGGCAAAGCCCTCCTATACGGCAGACGATACCGGCAGAAACCAGACCCGGTCCCAGATAAAGGAGCGCTTTGAAAACGGCACCTATACGCTGGAGGTACAACACAACGGGCCGGTGCGTATTTCCATCCAGTGCAGCGGAGACGAGACCGAAAAGGCATCGGATGTGGCCGAAGCGTCGATAGGAACCATCCCCCAGCCTCCGTTCTATACCGGAATCCGGCAGTATGAGGGCGAATTCTTTGACGTCAGGCATGTGGAAGGCTATGTGCAGAATGCCTGCGGCAGCGGAATCACCGGCATTCAGGGACAGAGTTTCCTGAAATTCGGTCAAAATGCGGATGCGGCGGCCAAAGACACCGTAAAAACAGGTAAAGCCGGAGACTTTACGCTCAGACTCCGCTACTCTTCCACGGCGGAAATCGAAAATGTTGACCTTTACGTGAACGGAACGAAAATCGAGACCATGAAACTTGGCAATACCGGCGATTACAGCAATTGGGAAATCTACGAGAAGAAAATTGCTCTGGAAAAAGGCGAAAACAAAATTGAATTTAAGGCAAATGCCGCCCTGCCGTCATCGCTTTATATTGATAATTTCACACTGGAAGGCGATTTCGGCGAATAAAAGCCTTCCTAAGTAAAGCTGGGGTCAAACTGTTTTTGACCCCAGCTGATTTCTGTTGTACTCATAGAGCATCAGCGCGGATGCAACCGCGATATTCAGGGAGGACTGCCCCTCCACCATGGGAATTTTCACATAGTCCGTACACCGGTCCAGAATCTCCCTCCGGACACCGCTGCTCTCGTTTCCCACCACGATGGCAATGTGATCCGCATCATAGCTCATATCATAGAAATTGGCCGCCTCGAATCTGGCAGAGGTTCCTATGATTTGAAAGCCGTGAGCGCTCAGCCTGTCCATCAGCTCGAAATCATCCGTACAGTAATACAGCGGGATTCTCCCCACGGCGCCTCTCGCACCTCTTATCGCATTCTTGTTGAAAAAATGTGTGGATTCACTCAGCAAAATCACTGCATGGACCCCGGCTGCATCAGCCGTCCGCAGCACCATTCCCAGATTGTCCGGATTTGCTATCCGGTCCAGAATGAGAAAGAAATTCTTCCTGCCGGACAGGATCAGCTCCTTTTGACTGTACACCCTTGACCGGACGCTGGCGATGACCTCCGGAACCGGCCGGGTACTTGTCAGGGTCGCCATGATGCCCGGACTTGTCTTATAGCACGCAACCGAATTTTTCCGGCACAGTTCCATCAGCTCCGTCAGCTGCTCCCCGTCTGAATTGTCACAGCAGATGACCTTTTCCACCTGCTGATGATCCAGCACGGCTCTCCTTGCCACCAGCATCCCCTCCACCACAAAGTGTTCCCCGTCAATCCGGGATTTTAAGGTACTGTACTGTTTAAACTCAGAAACCGCCTCATCCTTTTTTGATCCGATTGTTCTGCCAAAACAACCGCAGGAGCCCCCCGCCCTTGCGCCGCGCAGACAGCATAAGCCCTGTTCCGGAATCACGCCCTGCAGGAACTCCGCGATCACATTACAGTAGATATCCTCAAAATAAAACGACATCTCTATTCCGGCCGGCGTGCTTCTCATCAAATCCCGCACGGCTCTCTCGCAGTTGGCGGCGGTCAGGCACTCACAATGCTCGAAATCAAGGATCTGTACTCCGCAAATTACATGAATTACACTGATGCGGCACGAAAAAGAGACATCCCTTTTTTGCAGCCGGGCAATATAGTGTTCGATCTTTTTCACATACTCCGCATTCTTATTTTCAGCTCTGTCATCACGGATACAGGAAAGCAAAAAGCCGCATACTTCCTCATAGTTTTCTGTTTTTTCCGCCATGTAACTGCCCTTTCTAAGCCTTCAGCCGCTTGCGGAACTCCAGAATAATGTCCACACAATCCGCCGGTTCGACACGGCTGGTATTGATGCACAGGTCATAGCTGGAGGAATCGCCCCACTTCTTACTCGTGTAGTAGTTGTAGTAGCTCGCGCGCTGCTTGTCGGATTTCTGAATCAGATCCTTCGCCTTATTCTCCGTCACACTCTCGCGCTGCGCCACCCTGCGGACGCGATCCGCCTTATCCGCCCGGATAAAGATGTTCAGGCAGCCGGGATTTCCGGCCAACGCATAGTCCGCACAGCGCCCGACGATCACGCAGGACTCCTGCTCCGCGAGCTTTTTGATCGTGTCAAACTGTGCCAGAAAAACCTTCTGGTTGAGCGGCATCCCCAAAAATGAGGCCGAGGAATAACCGCCTCCCGAGTAGGTGTCCATCACCAGCGAGTACAGAAAGCTGCTGGTCGGCTTCTCGTCATTGTTCACAAAGATCTCCTCGCAGAAGCCGGACTCCTTCGCCGCCTGCGTCAATAGCTCCTTATCGTAGAGCTTCACCCCCAGGCGCTCCGCCAAAAGCTTAGCGACCGTGTATCCGCCGCTCCCAAACTCCCTGCCGATCGTATAAATCTGATTTTCCATCCCAGTCTCCTCCTCAAAAATAGTTTTGTACCTCTATACAATATGATTATATGCCTGTCACCCGCCGCCCTTCAATCCTGTCAGCAATTTTACAAAGTATTCCGGCAGCGGTGCCGAAAACTCCATGTACTCCTGTGTGCGCGGGTGGATGAAGCCGATGGTCTTCGCGTGCAGCGTCTGTCCCTGCAGATTTTTAAAGGAGGAACGGGTGCCGGAATACAGCGCATCCCCCAGAATCGGATGCCCGATATCCGCCATGTGCACGCGGATCTGGTGCGTCCGTCCGGTTTCCAGCTCAAAGCTCATGTAGGTATATCGGCCAAAGCGCTCCAGAACCCGGTAGTGCGTAACGGCGCTTTTCCCGCCCCTTGCAACAACGGCCATTTTTTTGCGGTCGCCTGGGCTGCGTCCGATCGGGGCATCCACCCTCCCCTCGTCCTCCTTCACATTTCCGACGACAATCCCCTCGTAGATGCGGCGGACACTGTGCTCCCTGATCTGTTCCGCAATCGCGGCATGGCTGAAATCGTTCTTGCAGACGATCAGCGACCCGGTAGTGTCCATGTCGATCCGGTGCACGATCCCCGGCCTGAGCTCACCGTTGATGCCGCTTAAAGAGTCCTTACAGTGATAGAGCACCGCGTTGACCAGTGTGCCGGAGAAATGCCCCACGGCGGGATGGACGACCATACCCTTGGGTTTGTTGACAATCAGCAGGTCCCCGTCCTCATAGAGAATATCCAGCGGAATGTCCTCCGGCTCAATCACCGGCATGACCGGTTCCGCAAACTGCACACGGACCAGATCTCCCTCGCGCAGCGAATATCCGGTTTTCTGTTCTCTGTCGTTGACGAGAACAAGCCCCTCCCGGATGAGCTTTTGAAAAAAAGAGCGGGTGCGGTCCGGGTATACCGCGCAGAGAAAGCGGTCCAGACGCTCTCCCTCCCACTCGGGGTCCGCCGCAAACTCCTCACTCTGCATCCGCATGCGCCCCCTTTCCGCGCCCCGGAAACAAGACGGCAAAATCCTCCTCCCGGTATACAAAAAACATCACAAAGGCCAGTGAAAACGCGGCAACCGTCACATAGATGTCCGCCACATTGAACACGGGGAAGTCGATCAGCTTAAAATAAAAGAAGTCAATGACATAGCGGTGAAGCACCCGGTCGATCAGATTTCCGAACGCGCCGGAGAGCAGGGATAACACGATCAGATTCATAGGCAGAAAATGCCTGTTCCACGGAATCCTCCGGTAAACGCGCATCAGAAAAAAGGCGACG
>CAZNQZ010000176.1:0-4988 GCA_964575245.1 uncultured Lachnobacterium sp.
GGTTAGACGGGCTGTAGCCCGGATCCATCACCAGAAAAACGACGGAAAAGTCAAACTTATTGTGGCGCTTTAACTCCTGAAAGAGCTTTGCCATCAGCATGGAGTCCTTCCCGCCGGAGATACAGACCGCAATCTTATCCCCCTCCTGCACCAGCTCATATTCGCGCACCGCCCGCGTAAACCGGCACCATATCGTTTTGCGGAACTTCGTTCTCAATTTCACTTCAATTTCTGCAGCATCCATCCCTATCCTCCGCCCTCTCACAGTGCGTTGATCAATCCCTCAAGCCCCTGCTCCTTAAAAATTTTCCTGTAGTATCCGATCTCCTCGCCGATCAGACTGTCAATCACCTGCATACCCAAAAGCTCTACCGGAGCGCGGTCGTCAGTCAGAAGATGTCCCTGCGGCTCATGCCTTCTCAGCCCCTCCGCTACCTGCGCCATCAGCCCCCGCAGCTCCTCATCCCGGATTCTGTCCCCGTCCTCCTGCGCGCGGAGCACCTCTTTCGGGTCCCTGCCATTTGCGGCAAAGAGCTCCCGGTTCGTCGAGCCGGGCACATCCACCGTGTACACATGCTCAAATACCTCAGAGATCGTGTCCGCGAGGTACATGTTGATATCGGCCTCCCCGTCCGCCGCGTGCATATTCATGTTGACGACCATCACACCGCCCGGATTCAGATGCTTTTGCACCAGCATAAAAAATTCCATGGTAGACATCTGAAACGGTATGGTGATGTCCTGATATGCGTCCACCATGATTACATCGTAATTCTGATCCACTGCCTGCAGAAACGCCCTGCCGTCATAGGTGGTCACCGGAACCTCCTTCGGCAGGGAAAAATACTTATGCGCCAGCCCGGTTATCTTCTCGTCGATTTCCACGCCCTCGACCTGAATCCGATCAAAATAGCGCAGACACTGGCTGGCATAGGTGCCGGTTCCCATGCCAAGAATCAGCACATTCCCGGATTGCTCCGCCATAAAGGGCGCAGCCAGCGCATAATCATAATACATTCCGGTGAGGGAATCATTCTTCATGGCAATGGACTGCACGCCGAACAGCACGTTGGTGGACAATATCGTGCTATTCTCGCTCTCCTTCACCTGCAGGTAATTGTACACGGACTCCCCCTCATAGGCGAGCCCGTCCTCCCAGAAGGCAAAGGAGGCGGAATGCCCGAATACACAGCACAAAATCAGTGCAAGAGCCGCCGCGGTGCACCGCAGGAGATTTCTCTTTTCAGAGAGAAAGTAGATGAGCGCAAGCGCCAGAAGGATGCCCGCAAAAATCAGGAAGGTGATGCTCGTCCCCACCGCAGGGATCGAGAGGAAGGTCGGAACAAAGGTCCCTATAATGCTGCCGACGGTGTTGAACGCCCCCAGTGTCCCTATGGTCCTGCCGCTGTCACTCAGATTGCCCACCGCGTATTTCGCGAGGGAGGGCGTCACCGTGCCGAGCAGGAACAACGGAAATACAAACAGGATCATACAGCTCAAAAAGGCGGCAATGATCAGTAATTGATGGCTGACCGTGACAATCAGAAGCCCCGATATCCCCACAATAATATATTTCCCGAGCACCGGAATCGCGGCGATCCAGACAGCCGCGACCAGAAGTCTGCGATACAGGCGGTCCGGGTCCGGGTTTTTGTCCGCACTGCGCCCGCCCCAGACATTGCCCAGCGCCATAGCAATCATGATCGTACCGATGATAATCGTCCACACAATCTGGGAGGAGCTGAAAAAGGGCGCCAGCAGCCGGCTTGCCCCGAGCTCCACCGCCATCACAGACATTCCCGCAAAAAATTCTGTCAAATACAGGTAAGTTTTATTTATCAACAAAGGTTTCTTTTTTTCCACAAGCTTTCCTCCTTCTTTCCACAAAAAACAACAGCATATTGTGGACAAGCTTCGACCTGTCCACAAAATATTGAATTTTTACTGCCACAAATTTCTAATTCTGCAACATTTCCTGCATCACTTCCCGTGCTCACGAAAACGGGCGGCCCATGCCGCCCGTATCCGACTCCCCATTTTTCGTCTACCGATGCTTCCAGGTGCTCCTCGACGCCAGAATCAGCATCGGAAAAATTTCCAGACGCCCGGCCAGCATATCGAGAATCAGTACCATCTTTGAGAAACCGGAGTACACCGAGTAATTGCAGGTCGGGCCAACCAGCTCCAGCCCCGGCCCGATATTGTTAAAGCAACTCACCACCGCGGACATATTTGTCGTCACGGACAGGCCATCCAGCGACACGCACAGAAAGCTCACAATCAGGATCAGCACATAGGCGATCAGATAGGTGTCGGTGTTGAAGAGCACATTCTCTCCCACCGGCGTCCCGTTCATCCGCACTGCCTCCACGCGACGGGGATTGAGCATTCTGCGCATATTGCGGTTTAGACCCTTGATAAGCAGCAGCGCCCGTCCGACCTTTAAGCCGCCGCCGGTACTTCCCGCACAGGCGCCCATGAACATCAGCACAAAAAGGATGCTCTTCGAGAAACCCGGCCACAGATCAAAATCCGTCGTTGCGTATCCCGTGGTCGTGATGATGCTGGCAACCTGAAACGCCGCATGGCGCAGCGTCTCTCCGATGGTGTCATAAAAACCCCGGAGATTTAAGGTAATCAATCCAATGCTCCCCAGCACGATCCCAAGATACAGGCGCAGCTCCTCGTCCCGGAACACCTCTCTGACATGCCTGAGCAAAAGCATGTAATAGCAGGCAAAATTGACCCCAAAGAGCAGCATAAACACCGTGCACACATTCTGAATATACGGGCTGTAGCCCGCTATGCTGTCGTTTTTAATGCCAAATCCCCCGGTTCCCGCCGTGCCGAAGGCCGTACAGACCGACTCAAACAGCGACATGCCCCCAAACAGCAGAAACACAATGTTGACCGCGGTCAACACCAGATAGATCACATACAAAATACGCGCCGTCGTGCGCATTTTGGGCACCAGCTTTCCCACGTTCGGCCCCGGGCTCTCCGCGCGCAGCAGGTGCATCGTAAAGCCGCTCCCCTGCTCTCCGTTTGGCGAGAGGGCGAGCAGAAACACCAGAACGCCCATTCCGCCCAGCCAGTGGCTGAAGCTGCGCCAGAAGAGCGCCGCCCGCGACAGCGCCTCCACATCACTCAAAATCGAGGCCCCGGTCGTTGTAAACCCGCTCACAATCTCAAAGAGCGCATCTAAAAAATTCGGAATGTCGCCGGATACCACAAAGGGCAGACACCCGATCAGACTCATGACAATCCAGCTCAGGCCCACGCACGCCAGCCCCTCCCGGGCATAGAACCGCTTTTCGGCCCCTCTGCACAGGACAAAGAGGAGAAAAGACACTGCTGCGGCGGCCGCAATGCCCGCCCCGAATCCGCAGACTGCCCGCATATCCCGGTCAAACAGTCCGATCAAAAGCGGCGGCAGCATGAAAACTGCCTCTACCAAAAGAAGCCGGGAGATGAATTTGCCCATCATTTTATAATTCATAGCAGCCCCCGCCTATTCAAAGATATCATTCAACTGAAGCAGCCGCGTCCCGCCGTGGGCGATGACGATCACGGAGTCCCGCTCGCCGAACACCGAGTCGCCGCTCGGGATTTCCGTCCGCCCTCCATGGCTGATACAGGCGATCAGCACGTTCTTTCGGATGCGGATTTTTTTCAGCGGCTCTCCGATGTGGAGTGTCTTTTCATCCACCACAAACTCCAGCGCCTCCGCCTGCCCCTCCGCAATACTGTGCACGGTGAGCGCCGCCCCTTCTGAATTCTGCAGGGCACGGACATAGCGAATGATCGTGTTCGCACTCAGCTCCTTTGGACAGATCAGGCTGCCGAGCTTTAAGCTGTCGAAAATACCGGTGTTGTCCGTGTATCCCACCTTTGTAATCACCTGACCGACTCCCCGCTTTTTACCGTAGAGCGAGATAATCATATTCATTTCATCCATTCCGGTCATCGCGACCAGAGCATCGCAGTTCGCCACGCCCTCACTGTCCAGAAGCGTCTGGCTGCTGGCATCCCCGTGGATGACGCAGGCATCGCCCAGAAGCTCCGTCAGCTCCCTGCAGCGGCGCTCATCCCGCTCGATCAGCTGCACAATCACATCATTCTTTATCAGCTGCTGCGCCAGATAATAGCCAATCCGCCCGCCGCCGCAGATAATGACCCGCTTTGCTTTTTTGGTGATCACACCCAGATTTTTCAGGAGAAGCGTCAGTGTCCCGGAGTCCGCCGTGACAAACACGCGATCCCCCGCCTGCAGGACAAAATCACCCCCGGGGACAAAGGCCTCTCCGCCCCTGCACACCACGCAGATCAGCACCCTGCACTTCACAACACCGCCCAGATTACTCAGCGCCACACTTTTGAGCCTGCTCTCCTCGTCAATCCGAAGCTCCACGATCTCCACGCGGCTGCGCGCGAAGGTATCCCTCTGCAGAAAACCGGGATACTTGATCAGGCGCTCGATCTCCTGTGCCGCCTGCCTCTCCGGGTTTACAATGAGCGAGATCTGGTAGACATTGCGCATCGTAAGAATCTGTTTCCCATACTCGGGATTGCGGATTCTCGCGATCGTATGCAGCCGGGGATTGAGCCCGTGCGCGGTCATGCAGCTCAACAAATTGATCTCGTCCGCATTCGTCGCGGCAATCAAAAGCTCCGCCTGCCCGACATCCGCCTGTTCAAGCACCCCCATCGACGCGCAGTTGCCCTGAACCGCCATCACATCGTAGCGCTCTACGCTGGAATCCAGCACCTGCTGGTTGGTATCAATCAGCGTCAGATCGTGCCCCTCAGCCGAGAGTTTTTCTGTCAGGGTCAGGCCCACCTTGCCGTCTCCCGCTATAATGATTTTCACAACAGCTTCCTTCCTTCCGTGTGATCCGGAATTTCATTATTCATGATACCACGAATTGCTGCGCCGCAAGCAGCTCCCGCAATTCATTATAGAAATCTTAGGACAAAAAGCAACGGGC
>CAZNQZ010000177.1:0-4959 GCA_964575245.1 uncultured Lachnobacterium sp.
TACCGCAGGGTGAAGAAAAAATCAACGCAAACGTTTGTTTTGAGAAAGGAAGGAAAAAGATGAAGTACGGATACTTAAAGAGGGCGGCGGCCTTTGGAATGGCGGCGGTTATGATGACAGGTGTTCTGGCAGGCTGCGGCGGGGACGACGGCAAGTCAGGATCAGCGGCGGATGTTACCATCACCAATGTCTCCTATGATCCCACCAGAGAGCTGTACGCAGAGTACAATAAGCTCTTTAAGGAGTATTACGAAAAAGAGACAGGGAAGACGATCGAGATCACACAGTCCCACGGCGGTTCCGGTTCCCAGGCGCGCTCCGTGATTGAGGGGAACGAGGCGGATGTGGTGACGCTGGCGCTGGCGCACGACATTACGCTGATCGAAGAGGCGGGCATGATCAAGGAGGGCTGGCTTGGCGAATTTCAGGGAAACAGCTCCCCCTATACCTCGACCATCACATTTCTGGTGCGCAAGGGAAATGAAAAGGACATTAAGGACTGGGACGATCTGGTCAAGAAGGGGGTACAGGTGATCACGCCGGACCCGAAATCCTCCGGCGGCGCCTGCTGGAATTTCCTAGCCGCCTGGTATTTTGCCGACAAGAACTATAACGGGGACGAGGCAGAGATGAAGAAATTTGTCTCCGCTCTGTACAAAAACGTGTTGGTTATGGATTCCGGCGCGAGGGGCGCCACGACCACCTTTGTGGAGAACGGGCAGGGCGATGTCCTGATCGCGTGGGAGAACGAGGCGCTGCTGTCGGTTCAGGAGCACCCGGATGATTTTGAAATGGTTACGCCGAGCATCAGCATCAAGGCCGAGCCCTCTGTTGCGATTGTTGACGAGAACGCCGACAAGAACGGGACGCAGGAGGTGGCGAAGATGTATCTGGAATATCTCTATTCCGATGAGGCGCAAAAGCTTGCCGGAAAGAATTTTTACCGTCCGTCCAACGAAACCATCCTGCAATCCTTCAGCGACACCTTTGATTTGTCCGTCAATATGTGTTCGATTGACGACTTTGGCGGCTGGGATCAGGCGTACAAGGATTTCTTTGAGGACGATGCGATCTTCGACGAAATTTACAGTGGCTCCTTTGGGGAATAATAAATTGCGATGGAATGGAGATTCGTATGATGGGCAAAAAGCAGAGAAGTAAGAGGGTACTTCCGGGTTTTGGGATGACCATGGGGGTCAGCGTGGCGATGTTTTCGCTGTTGATCTTTATACCGCTGGCCTCGATCCTTGTGTATTCCTTCCGGATGCCCTTTGAGGAGTTTTGGAAGCTCATTACCCGTTCCAACGTGCGTCAGGCATTTATGACCAGCATCACCTGCGCCATGGCGGCAGCGGCTGTCAACTGCGTATTTGGATTGATTTTGGCGTGGATTCTTGTGCGCTATGATTTTCCCGGAAAGCGTCTGATGGACGCCATGATTGAGCTGCCATTTGCCATCCCTACCTCCGTGGCCGGAATCACGCTGTCCAAAATGTACTCGGATCAGGGGTTTTTGGGGAATCTGCTGGGCAAAATCGGGATAAAGGCTTCCTATTCCAAGGTGGGGATTGTGATTGCGCTGGTCTTTGTGGGTATTCCCTTTGTGGTGCGGGCCCTGCAGCCGGTTCTGGAAAAGCTGCCGGAGAGCTATGAGGAGGCCAGCGAGATACTGGGCGCAAGCCGCAGCTACACCTTTCGGCGGGTGATCCTTCCGGAGCTTATGCCGGCACTTTTGGCGGGCTTCGGACTTGCACTGGCCCGGGGAATCGGCGAGTACGGAAGCGTGATTTACATCTCAGGAAACAGCGAGCGGGAAGGCACGCAGGTGGTATCCTATGTAATTATGCAGAAACTGAATTCGGGCCGGGTGGACCATGAGGGGGCGGCGGCGATTGCGCTGGTGCTGCTGTTGATCTCCTTTTTACTGCTCTTCGCGGTGAACATGGTGCAGATCATCGCCGGGCGCAGGACAAAAAAGTAAAGATTGGAGTAAAACATGTCTGTGAGAGAAAAAAGCGGAAAAAAGCCGAAAGGCTTTGTGCCATATCTGCTGTTGGGGCTGGGGCTTGTGTTTTTCCTGATTATGCTGGTGTTTCCGTTGGGAGAGGTGATTTACCGCTCCCTGAAGGACGGATTTGCGGTGTACGGCTCTGCCATCACGGCGAAAAATACCTTATCGGCGTTAAAGGTCACGCTGATTGCGACGGTCAGCGCCGTGCTGGTCAATACCTTTTTCGGGCTTTGTGCTGCCTGGTGCCTGACCAAGTTTGATTTCAGGGGGAAAAACATCCTGTCAACTCTGATAGATATTCCTTTTTCGATTTCACCGGTGATTGCCGGACTGGCGTATCTCATGGTATTTGGACGGCTGGGCTGGGCGAAGCCCTTTGTCGATAAGATCAATGACCTTTTGGGGACGGATATCTCCCTTGTGTTTTCCGTGCCGGGGGTCGTGCTGGCGACCATTTTTGTCACCTTCCCCTTTGTGTCCAGAGAGCTGATTCCGGTGATGCAGGCACAGGGCACTGCGGAGGAAGAGGCGGCGGTGATGCTGGGGGCAAAGGGCTTTACCGTTTTTCGGAAGGTTACCTTTCCCCACATCCGGTGGGCGTTACTGTACGGCGTTATTCTGTGCGCCGCCCGGGCTTTTGGGGAATTTGGCGCGGTGTACGCCGTCTCCAAAGCGAGGGGCAAGACCTTTACCCTCCCGCTGGAGGTGGACGCGCTCTATATGGCGGGCAGCGCGGAGTCTATCACACAGGCCTTTGCCGTGTCTTCCCTGCTGGTGCTCTTATCCATCGTCATATTGGTGTTAAAGCAAATAGTTGAATATCGCGGGAAGCGGGAACAGTAATCGTTACTTTTCATGGCTAAGGAATGCGCATTAACTGCGCATTCCGTAAGAACATGATTCATTTCCAGTGATAAGGAATCCGGACCTTACCGCAATGGATTACCTTGTCACAAGGGTGAGTAGTAACCAGTAATCGGAGGAGCAGGATATGTATGTAGAGATGAAGCATATCAACAAAAATTTCGGCACATTTGAGGCTGCGAAGGATATCAATTTCGGCATTGAGCAGGGAAAGCTGGTGGCGCTTTTAGGGCCAAGCGGAAGCGGAAAGACGACGATCCTGCGGATGATCGCCGGGCTTGAAACTCAGGATTCCGGCGATGTGGTCATTGAGGGGAACGTGGTAAATGCGATCCCTGCCGGAAAGCGGGGGATTGGTTTTGTTTTTCAGAACTATGCGCTGTTCCGCTACATGACGGTATGGGAAAATATCGCCTTCGGTCTGCGCGTGCAAAAGAAGAGTAAGCAGGAAATCAGCCGCAGGGTACAGGAAATGGTTCAACTGGTCGGCCTGGAGGGCATGGAAAAGCGCTATCCCGACCAGCTTTCCGGCGGACAGCGCCAGAGGGTGGCCTTTGCGCGGGCTCTTGCCCCGAGCCCTCAGCTCCTTCTTTTGGATGAGCCGTTCGCCGCGATAGACGCCAAGGTCCGCAAAGAGCTTCGGAACTGGCTGAAAAAGATGATTGCGAAGGTCGGGATTACGAGTATCTTTGTGACCCATGATCAGGACGAGGCCGTGGAGGTCGCGGATGAGATCATCATTATCAATGAGGGCAGGCTGGAGCAGCTGGGGACTCCGGTTGAAATATACAAAAAGCCGAAGACCGCCTTTGTATCCCAGTTTATCGGGGCGTCCTCGGTCATCGACAATTTTGCCGGGTTTAAGGGCTTTGAGGAGCTCCCGAAGGACAGTCAGGTGATTATCCGCCCGGAATTCACAGAGGTGTTTAAGAGCGACAACGAGAAATTCAAGCCGTTGCTGCCGGCTGCCGAGGAGGGCGTCATTACGGATATTGCCTTCCGGGGGAGCTATCTGGAGCTGACCCTGGAGGTGAATGGCGTAAGCATTACCGTAAACCGTTCCCTCGAACGGCGCTCCGTGGAGATCGGCGAGCACATGAATTTTTTGCTTTACCGGGTATATCATCTGGAAGAGGGCGATGCGAAGCTGTACAAAAATGCACGGTTGAAGGGGATAGACATAGAAGCGCTGTAAGGAGGTCGAGGCATGGAGCACTGTGGGACAAAGCAATTAGAGACGGAGCGGCTGATTTTGAGAAGATTTGTCATCGAAGATGCTGACGCGATGTACCGGAACTGGGCGTCCGACGATGAGGTGACGAAATTTTTGGTATGGCCCACACATTCCGACGTCGGCGTTACCAGACAGGTCATCGAGGGCTGGGTAAATTCCTATTCCGATGAGAAGTTTTATCAGTGGGCCATCGTCCCGAAGGACAATGGGGGTGAGCCGGTCGGAAGTATCGCTGTCGTGCAGATGAAGGAGAGCGTTTCCATGGTTCATATCGGATACTGCATCGGAAAACCATGGTGGCATCAGGGAATCACGTCTGAGGCGCTAAAGGCAGTGATTGATTTCTGCTTTGATCAGGTGGGGGCCAATCGCGTTGAAGCGAGGCATGACAGCAGGAATCCCAATTCCGGCAAGGTCATGCAGAAATGCGGGATGAAGTATGAGGGAACCCTAAGAAGCGCAGATCGTAACAATCAGGGGATCAATGACAGTTGCTATTATGGATTGCTGCGAGAGGATGTCTGGGGGTGTGAATGATTGATTTTGTGATTGAACTGTTCGGCGGGCTGGTTGAGCTCTTTCTTGACCTTGTGGTAGAGATTCCGCGCAGAAGGAAAAGGAATAAGAAGAAATGAGTAAAAAGGCAGTGGTGGGAATGTCCGGAGGGGTGGATTCCGCGGTGGCGGCATATCTGCTCAGGGAGCAGGGCTATGAGGTGGTTGGGGCGACCATCCTGACCGGGAGGGACGAGGATGCGGCGGCTGTTTGCCAGCCGCAGGCCGGCG
Source organism: uncultured Lachnobacterium sp. (assembly GCA_964575245.1). Classification (GTDB taxonomy): domain Bacteria; phylum Bacillota; class Clostridia; order Lachnospirales; family Lachnospiraceae; genus Roseburia. The sequence goes on from CAZNQZ010000177.1 coordinate 4,895, forward strand.
GGGAGGCCAAGGCCATAAAAGAGGCACAAAATACATGCGAAGTTCTTGGAATTGAACATACCACG
>CAZNQZ010000178.1:0-4938 GCA_964575245.1 uncultured Lachnobacterium sp.
GAGGGAATACCATGAAGAGAAAAAGCAAATTTTTAGAGGAATTCAAGAAGTTTATTCTCCGCGGCAATGTGATGGATATGGCGGTCGGTGTGATTGTAGGAGGCGCGTTTACGGCGATTGTGACCTCACTGAACGCGGATATCCTGACACCGATTCTGGGTATTTTTGGAGGGACGGATTTCTCCTACCTCACGGTGAAGCTGGGGAGCGGTGAAAATGCCCCGGTGCTGACCTACGGCAACTTTATCACGGCAGTCATCAATTTTCTGATCACGGCGCTGGTGATTTTTTTGATGCTCAAGGTCATCAATACGATCACGGATAAGCTTTCCAGAAAGCAGGAGGCACAGGAGGAGGCTGCGCCGACGACGAAAAAATGTCCCTACTGTATGAGCGAGATCGACATTCAGGCAACCCGCTGCCCGCACTGCACCTCTGTGCTGGAGGAGGCTGAGGCCGGGGCAGAGACGGCTTCTGGCGCGGCAGAGTAGGCAAGACAACAGTGCAGGTAATTGGCAAAGGCAGCGAGAGCCGGCAATAGGCAAAGTGGCATGTGCGGATAACAACGGCAGGTGAAGGAGAGGAGCAGAGAGTGGACGATACAGGGACCAGGCGTCTGGATCAGCAGTTTGATTTTTTCCGGGAGATTGACAGAGAAAAATTCATCGGAAGGCAGACTTATCTCACGGATGGCGTGCGCAGGGAGAACGACGCGGAGCACGCGTGGCACATGGCGCTCATGACGATCCTTCTGAGCGAGTATGCCAACGAAAAGATTGACGTCCTAAAGACTGTGACGATGCTTCTGATCCACGATCTGGTGGAGATCGACGCCGGAGATACCTATGCCTATGACGAGGAGGGCAAAAAGACGCAGGCCGCCCGGGAGGCGAAGGCGGCTGAGCGCATCTACGGCCTTCTGCCGGAGGATCAGGGGGCGAAGCTGCTCGCGCTGTGGCGTGAGTTTGAGGAGCGCAGGACGCCGGAGGCGAAGTTTGCACGCACCATGGACTGCATCCAGCCCCTGATGCTCAACGATGCCACAGGCGGCAAATCGTGGCTGGAGCACGGCGTCCGGCTCAGCCAGGTTCTGGAGCGCAACGCGCATACGGCGGAGGGCTCGAAGGAACTCTGGGACTATGCGAGGGCGCGCCTGATTGAGCCGAACGTGGAAAAGGGGCGGCTGAGCAACGATGCTTCTGAGGGAAAACAAAACTCTGATTTTGATGACTAAACCATGGAATACTACTCATTGAACCGGTATCTGCGGGATACCTTCGGAGAAAAGGTGTACAAGCTTGCTCTGGACGGTATCAAGCTGCAGCTATTGCACGTCCTCCGTGGAACGGATTTGGAAAAAGAGTACCTTGCCGGGAAATCCCGGACGCTGGAGCTGCAGGAGTATGTGAAGCTGGTGGCAGATTGCCTTAAGCTTTTGCCGAAACATATGGTGGTTCACCGCATGACCGGGGACGGGGACAAACGGACGCTGGTTGCGCCGCTGTGGAGCGCGGACAAAAAACGGGTGCTGAACGCGCTGGCGGAGGAGATTGCGGGGCGGAAGTGAGTTTTTTATGAATTGCCTATAGCCCGGCACATTATCATAATAGCCGTCCTGAATTTTTTCGTTCGGATAACACCATAAAACCCACCAGCCCGCTTTTATTGGCTCAGCTAACTGCAACATCAAAAAATAATTGACTATTTTCAGAAATATGGTATTATACTATTAGTGGTGAGTCCTACCGCAAAGTGGACTGCTAAAAGCGTTAGCAACTCTAATGGAGTTACTACACAAATGGCTATGTGGAAACGCATAGCCATTTTTAATAGGGAGATATATGCAGACAGATTTTAAATTATACAAGGTGGATATGAAATATATCCGTAATCTACATAATATTGATGATAAAGTGCTTTCTGTTTCGCCACAGGCAGGAAAGGATAACAGGGTTTTTATCGGGATTGTTGTTATTTTTGGCGTTCACAAATATTGTATACCGCTTTCATCCCCAAAGGAAAAGCATAAAAAAATGAAGAACTCTATGGATTTTTCAAAAATTGAAGTAGATGGGAAATTATTAGGTGTTCTAAATTTTAATTTGATGATACCCATTGAAGAAGAACAAATACAGGTTGTTGAAACCACCATTTTTAAGAGGGATAGAGAGACCATTAGATATTATAAGAAATTATGTACGTTGGAACTGGAATGGTGTAGGAAAAATAGTGAGATAATCTGCAATAAAGCTAATGTTCTGTATAAGAAATATATATCCAATGAACCATTTGCAGGCAGGAATCGCTGCCTGGATTTCCCCAAGTTAGAAGCAGAGTGTAAAAAATATAATTTGAAGATAAAGAGAGGGACAAACTGAGGATTGGGGGTGTTTTTAGATTTCTTCCGATTTGTGGCAGTCTATCTGTAATGTGCCACTTTTCCTTATTAGGGTTCATAATGCCCTGTGGGAGGATATAACACAAGGCACTGTCAGCATTCGCGCGAGCGATGCGGACGGTATCAAGCTGCAGCTATTGCACGTCCTCCGTGGAACGGATTTGGAAAAAGAGTACCTTGCGGATAAATTCCGGAGGCTGGAGCTTCAGGAGTATGTGAAGCTGGTGGCGGATTGCCTTAAGCTCTTGCCGGAGCATATGGTGATTCACCGCATGACCGGGGACGGAGATAAACGGACGCTGGTTGCGCCACTGTGGAGCGCGGACAAAAAATAAAAAAGCTGTAATTGATGTGAGACTTTTTACGTCCTCATACGACTAATAAGTGAAAGGGTTAATGATACCCCTTTCGGGAAGGAGAATATCAATGGACAACGGTGCAAGTAGCTACCGCCGTTTCCTTGATGGTGATGACAAAGGGATCACGGAATTTGTTGGAGATTATAAGGACGGTCTGATTCTCTATTTGAACGGTTATGTGGGTAATATTCTCATTGCCGAGGAACTGGCAGAGGATACATTTTTTCGGCTGATAACCAGAAAACCGAGATATTCCGGCAAAAGCACATTCAAGTCCTGGCTGTATGCAATCGGGCGAAATGTAGCGGTTGATTTTATCAGGCATAATTCCAAAATGCTAAACACTCCCATAGAGGATATGGAAAACTATTTGAGCGAGGAACAAAGCCTTGAACAATCCTACATAAAAGAAGAAAGAAAACGCATGGTCCACAGGGCGATTTCTGAGCTTTCAACCGATTACAGAACCATATTATGGCTTGTGTTCTTTGAGGGATTTTCCAATAAAGAAGCGGCAGTCATTTTGAAGAAGAACGACCGTCAAATCAAAAATCTCCTTTTCCGGGCGAAACAATCTTTGAAATCAAAACTTGAAAAGGAGGGCTTTGTTTATGAAGAATTGCAATGAAATGGTAGATAGCCTGCTTCAACGCAGGGAGCGGTATGTTGCAGAGCAAAAAAGAAAAAGAGCAGTCATTACCCGCTCGGCAGCCGCTGTGTGCTGTGTATGCCTTATTGCCCTGCTGGGCTTTGGGGTGTGGAATGGGACGTTTGAAAAAATGCCGCCAGTCGCCCCGGATAACTCCGTCGCTGCCGGCCCAAAGGCTAATAGTGAGCACAGTGAGTTCACCGCGAACCAAGCCTCGGAAACGGGCGATAGTGAGCACTACTCAATTGCCCAAACCCCGGAAACAGGCAATAAGGAAACGGACAGCGATTCCATTGGCAGTGCAGATGTTGGGAATTATCCCAATAATTTCAGTCCGAATGGAAACGAAAAGACTATGATTTCTTCCTATGATGGAAACGGAATGCTGCCTGAGGCTTGCTACGAGGCACCGGAAAATGGCAGATTTTATTTTTCCATACCGTTGCGATATGCTATGGATGCATATGGGGATAGCGTGAAATATCGTGTAGTTGTCGATGTTTTCACGGACAAGGAACAGTTATCTCCGGATAGCAGCCAGGTAAAGGATGAGGGCAAAAGACTTTCAGACAACGGTTATATCGTTGCTTATGAAACTTTTTTTGATGGGGAATCGAATCATTATTATTTTACATTGCACGCCACATATGAAGAGCTGATAGCATTTCAGGCAAATGCGGGCTTTGGATATTTTATGTTTCTGTATGATGAACGGGTGGATGCGGCGTATGAGCAAGTGGAATCAGCGACTACACAGTTTAATGGATGGATAGACAGCGAAGCTACAATTCCTCAATAGGAAATAATGGTGTTGTGCTAAGCCCCCTGCAGATTGGTTTGCAGGGGGTAATATGCCAACTGCATAACTTCTATTTCCAATTCCCTAGAATCTCAGCAACATCCTTCCCAGCAAAATACGGCTCACCATTTACCATAAGGCTGCGGACAGAGTCAAATTACGCATTATTGAAAACCTGTAATTCACCCATTGGATTACCCTCCGTATATAAGATTTTTTGAAGGGCCTGTTCCCTTCAAATCCCAGTCAAAGAAATCCGGAAGTTATACTGCGCACCAGTTAAATTTACAGTACAACCCGACTGCAGACCGTCAGCCAGTCACTTCCCCAGAAGCATCACTGTAAATTCTGGCGGTCTGCAGTATATAAACCCTCGGATTTTAATTTTTCTATTGATTTTAAATGAAAACAGCATTATAATTTCTTTTGTAGCAGCGCAAAGAAATTTAAAAAAAGCTGGTTTTTTCAGCAGAAGTGTGTATAATATAGGTAGAGGCACATGAGTCCTCAAAAAATGTTCTTTTGCACTTGAAAAAGTGTTTTTTGGCCGACGAGGCCGTAAAAGAAAGGATAATTTGACCGACGAGGTCACTCTGGTCAGCCAGAGTAGGGTACGGTTAGCGCCGTACCCTTATTTTTTACCTAGAACAATAAGGAGACGGACCTAATTGAAAGAGTATCTTAAGGCTCAGAACAAAACGAATGAGATCATTGTCGGAAATTCAATCAGTTC
>CAZNQZ010000179.1:0-4863 GCA_964575245.1 uncultured Lachnobacterium sp.
TACGGTGGTGTGAGAGGGGAGAGAAAATCTCCCCTACTCGATTGTCATGCGCAGGCCCGCAAAAGGAAGATTTTTATTTTTCCGGGCCGCTCACCGCGCGGTCGTAGATCTCACAGACCTCCTTTGACGGAGCTTTTGTCGCCAGTGTGACGGCAATGGACACCAGAAGGCCGATCACGAAACCGGGAAGGATCTCATACACGCCGCTGTCCGCGATCACCGGAGTGATTACCGTGTCGGTAAAGAGCAGGAGCCATGCGATATCGGCAGCTGCGCCCGCGATAATCCCGGCGACGGCGCCGCTGTAGTTAAATCTCCGCCAGAACAGGGAGAGGATGACGACCGGACCGAAGGACGCGCCGAACAGTCCCCAGGCATTTTCCACCATGCTCATAATGCTGCTCGCCCACGCGTTGGTCTTGCCAAGTCCGCTGTACGCGATAAAGAATGCGATCACAGCGATCAGAACCACGACAATTCGTCCGACCCAGAGAACTTCCTTGTCCGACGCCTGATTTTTGCGGAAGATCGGCTTGTAGAGGTCACTGGTGAAGGAGGAGGACGCCACGAGCAGCTGGGAGTCCGCCGTGCTCATTGCCGCGGCGACGATGGCGGCCAGCAGAAGGCCGGCGATAAACGCCGGGAAGATGCCGACGACCACGGTGATAAAGATGTTGGCCTGACGTCCGGGTAGCAGCTCGTCTGCCACAGAGCCGATGCCCGGGAGGATGATCGTGCGCCCGAGCCACGCGATGGCGATTGCCGCTCCGAGGGAAAGGATCACCCAGATAATTGCGACCGTGGCGGATTTTTTGACCAGGGATGAGCTCTTAATCGCCATGAAGCGAACCAAAATGTGCGGCATACCGAAGTAGCCGAACCCCCATGCAAGGCCGGATACGATCTCCTGCCACGGCGCGGTAAACGGGCTTGCAGTGAAGGCGGAGACGCCGTCCTTGAACAGACCGGTGTACACGGAATCGAAATCTCCGAGACTTACCATTGCGATCGGAACTGCAAGCAATGCGATCAGCATCAGAAGCCCCTGAAAGAAGTCCGTCCAGCAGACCGCCTTATAGCCGCCGAAAAAGGTGTAGCAAAGAATCAGAAGCGCGAAGATCAGCATGGCCACCGGTTCCTTGTCCTTCAGCTGAGGGATGACGGTGGTCATCACGGTGGTTCCGGCGTTGAAGGCCGAGGCGACGTACACGGTGAAGCTGATCAGAAAGATAATTGCGCACACGATTTTAAGTACCGGGCTGGTGGTGGCGAAGCGGTTGGTTAAGTACTGCGGCAGTGTGATGGAGTCATGCGCCGCTTCGGAAAATCTGCGCAGACGGCGCGCGACCAGCAGCCAGTTGGCTGTCGTGCCGATGGCGAGGCCGATACCGATCCATACCTGCCCGAGGCCCAGCGCGAGAATGCTGCCGGGAAAGCCCATGAGCAGCCAGCCGGACATGTCGGACGCCTGCGCGCTCATCGCCGTAACCCATGGCCCCATGCTGCGGCCGCCGAGGAAGTATTCCTTTTCACCGCCGGATTTGGTTCGGAAAAAGAACAGGATGCCGATTGCCAAAATTACGACAAAGTATAACAAAAATGCGATTATCTGAGGTTGAAACATAATATAACCTGCCTTTCCGCGTGCTTTATGCACTGCATTTGTAAAGTATAGCATGACGCCAATGGGAGGTCAACGACAAATTCTGCAAATAAATCTGAAAATGTGGGAATGAACCCTTTGTTTTCCGTACATACTTAGGAAAAAACGGGAGGCAAAAAAATGTCATTGATGATTCGCATTGTAGATGTACACGGAAGAGAAATCTTAGATTCCAGAGGAAATCCTACCGTGGAGGTAGAGGTGGTGGCAGAGACTGAGACCACGGGGAAAAAGACAACGGGGAGGGAGTCTGTGCCCAGCGGCGCCAGTACGGGGCGCTTTGAGGCGGTGGAGCTCCGGGACGGTGATCCGCGCTTTTTCGGTCTGGGTGTCCAGAAGGTGGTCGATCACATCAACACGAAAATCCGCAAAGAGCTTGTGGGTATGAACGTGCTGGATCAGGTCGCGCTCGACCGAAGGCTGGTGGAGCTGGACGGGACGGATAACAAGGGAAATCTGGGAGCGAACGCCCTGCTCGGAGTCTCGCTGGCCTGTGCGCGCTGCGCCGCGTCTGCGCTGGAAATACCGCTGTTTAAATATCTGGGCGGATGTAATGCAAAGTGCTGGCCGCGCCCGATGATGAACGTGATCAACGGCGGGGTCCACGCGAAAAATGCCCTGGATTTTCAGGAGTTTATGATCGTTCCGGTGGGGGCCTGCTGTTTTCCGGAAGCGCTGCGCATGGGGGCGGAGGTTTATCATTTTCTGAAACAGCTCTTAAATGAGGAAGGCAGATCTACCGCTGTGGGCGATGAGGGCGGTTTTGCGCCGGATTTCGCGAATGCGGGGGAGGTCCTTGCCTTTTTGGCAAAAGCGGTGGAAAAGGCCGGCTATGAGGTCGGAAAGGACGTCGCGTTTGCGATGGACGCGGCAGCCTCGGAGCTTTACAATGAGGAGGACGGCATGTACCATTTCCCGGGAGAGGGTTCTGTTGCAGACGCAAAGGACGGCAGGGATGACGGGCAGACATCGGGAGAGGTGCTGCGCAGCGCCGACGAGATGATTGCGCTGTTTGAGGAGCTGGTGGAGAACTATCCGCTGATCTCAATTGAGGACCCGCTGGACGAGGACGACTGGGAGGGATGGCAGAAGCTGACGGAACGGTTGGGGAATGTTATGCTGGTCGGCGATGATCTCTTTGTCACGAACACCAAGCGCATCCGCTGCGGAATTGACCTGCATGTCGCCAATGCGGTGCTCATCAAGGTGAACCAGATCGGCACTCTGACGGAGGCGATGGACGCGATCGAGCTGGCCCAGATCAACGGTTATAAGGCGGTCATTTCCCACCGCTCCGGGGAGACGGAGGACTCCTTCATCGCAGATCTTTCAGTGGCAGTCAATGCGGGCTGGATCAAGACCGGAGCGCCCTGCCGCGGCGAGCGGACGGCAAAGTACAACCAGCTTCTCAGAATCTCCGAGAACCTGTAAAAAAATGGCTTGCACTGTTCGACAGGATGTGTTATAATTGCCCCGTTACAAACCATAGTTTAGGAGGTGGGCATCGTGACTGTTTTAAATACGGTATTGACGATTGTATTTATCGTGCTGAGTATTGCGATTACAGTGGTTATCTTAATGCAGGAGGGGAAATCGGCCGGACTCGGCGCCATCGCCGGAGCGGCGGACACATACTGGGGCAAGAACAAGGGGCGTTCCATGGAGGGCGTGCTCGTCAAGATCACGAGAATCTGTGTGATTCTTTTCCTTGTAATTGCGATGGTATTAAACCTTGGAATCTGGTAAAATGTTTGAGGCTGCCGTGTGAATCGGCAGCCTTTTTCATAGCCGCAGTCTTTTTGGAGGAGAGATGAGCGAAGAGCAGTTTAAAAAGCGAAAAAACATGGTGTACAGCTTCCTGTGCGACCCCCTTTATGTTCCGATGAAAATAAAGGAGCTGGCGGTCGTGCTCGGCGTGAAGAAGGAAGAGCGCCCCGAGCTGGAGGCGATACTGGAGGAACTGGAAGCGGAGGGCAAAATCGTGCTCTCCAGACGCGGCAAATACGCGAGAGCAGAGAGCCGTCGGATGACCGGGGTATTTTCCGCAAACCGGAAGGGGTTCGGCTTTGTGACGGTGGAGGGAGAGCCGGAGGATATTTTCATCGCCGAGGGGCATACGAACAATGCGATGCACACGGACGTGGTGGAGATTGAGGTTTCGCCGGGGGCCAGCGGGCCAAGGCGCGAGGGCACGGTGCTGCGGATCGTCGAGCGGGGAGTTCGCTCGCTTGTGGGCATCTACGAGGAAAAGGGCGGCTACGGGTTTGTCGTGCCGGACAACACCAGGTTTCTTAAGGATGTCTATGTGCCGAAGGAGTGTGCCCTTGGCGCGGTGAGCGGCCACAAGGTGGTGGCGGAAATCACGGACTACGGCGCAGAGGACCGGAATCCGGAGGGCCGTATCGAACAGATTCTGGGGCATGTGAACGATCCCGGCGTGGATATTCTCTCCCTGGTCTATGCCTACGGCCTGCCCATGGAGTTTCCGGAGGAGGTGCTGCATCAGGCGGGGCAGGCTGCAAGGCCGGTTTCGGAGGAGGAGAGGGCAGGGCGCATGGATCTGCGCGACTGGCAGATGGTCACGATCGACGGAGAGGACGCGAAGGATCTGGATGACGCGGTGTCGCTGACGATGGAGGACGGACGCTACAGGCTCGGCGTTCACATTGCGGACGTTTCAGAATATGTGGGGGAGAACAGCGCGCTGGATCTTGAGGCTCGAAAGCGCGGGACATCGGTGTATCTCGTGGACCGCGTGATCCCGATGCTGCCCCACGCGCTCTCCAACGGGATCTGCTCGCTGAATCAGGGGGAGGAGAGGCTGGCGTTGAGCTGCCTGATGACGATCAACGCCAAAGGGGAGGTTATTGACCATCAGATCGCGGAGACAGTGATCCGCGTGGACTTTCGCATGACCTACACGGATGTGAAAAAAATCCTCGAGGACCGTGACCCGGCCGTCCGGGCGGAATATGAGGAGCTTGTTCCGATGTTTGAGCGAATGGAGGCTCTGGCGCAGATCCTGCGCGACAGGCGCATGAAGCGCGGCGCGATTGATTTTGACTTTCCGGAGACGAAGGTGATTTTAGATGAGAAAGCCAGGCCGGTGGAAATCCGGCCATACGACCGGAATGTCGCGACGCGGATCATCGAGGATTTCATGCTGATTGCCAACGAAACGGTCGCCGCCGACTATTACT
>CAZNQZ010000180.1:0-1503 GCA_964575245.1 uncultured Lachnobacterium sp.
AATTCGTGGTATCATCGGAGGGGCAAAATACCTTTTGACCCCCGAATCATTATATCTGTATGCGGCGAAAAGAGCGGCGATCGTGCCTGAATCGTACCCGAAATGTCACGAATCGTCCCTCTGTTTTCAGTATAAATGCATCGTCTTCTTTTTCAAGCGCTGTTCACGCCGTTTCAACAGCATTCTGCGCCGACGGCGGTTAATAGGAAAACACTGATTAAAGCGTTTCCCGCGCCGGATTTGCGCTGCGGAGCAGCAAATTCCACAGCAAATCCGTGTGCATCCGCCGGAGGCTCTGAGGAAGCGATGATTTAATCAGCGCTTCCATAGAAAAGCTTGGGGTAACCAGGAAGGCAATGAATAGTTACAGCTCCGGCAGAAAATGCATGAGCGCGTGTGCGACGCCGTCCTGTTCGTTGGTGTCCGTGATGTAGTCGGCCTGTGCCTTCACCGCATCCGTGGCGTTGCCCATGGCGACTGCGGTTCCGGCAGCCTTTAAGATGGGGATATCGTTTCCGGTATCGCCGACTGCCATGGTATCGGCGGGATCAACCTTTAGAATGCGGGAGAGGGTGTGCAATCCTCTCCCCTTGTCCACGTCGGCGCGGGTGAACTCGAGATTGTGATAGCCCCCGCATACGCAGGAGATCGCCGGGTTGCTCTCTAAAAACTGCCGGACGGCTTCGCGGTCTACATACTCCCCGTCGGCGTTTTGGTAAAAGTTCAGCGTCATCTTCTGGACGTGCAGACCGTTTTCGCGGATGAAGCCCGGCAGGTCGTCCACGCGGGTGCGGGTCTTTACAATATATTTTTTCAGCTCCTCCGGCACGCCCAGCCGCATTCCCGCGGCGAGGCACTGCCTGGGACTGTAGCCCTTTCCGTCGATAAAGGCGTCCATGTGGATGTCCTTTGCGAGGAGAAAGTCGAGAATCGGGAAGAGTGTCTCATCCCGCAGAGGTTCCTCGCAGAGGCATTCACCTGTGGAAATTTGATAAATCGCAGCGCCGTTTGTCGTGATGGCATAATCAATTCCGGAATTTGTTATCTGAGCAAAGGGAAGCCCTGCAAAGGGACGCCCGGTGGAGATCACTGCGTGGACTCCCGCGTCGGTAATCCGCCGGATGGCATCCAGATTCCCCTGTGAAATCTGACTCTTGTTGTTAAACAGTGTGCCGTCTAAATCCATGGCGACAAGTTTGATTCCTGACATGTTTTTTCCTCCTGAAAATCATTGATACCATCATACCCTCTTGATTTCTATTCGTCAACATATTATGATACAAGGGTCACAATCAAGAACGCATTCCTGCTTGCAGGAAATGAGTTCTTGATTAGCGACCCGCCCACACATGAGGATGTAGCAATTTACGAAGTAAATTAGCGGAATCCGAATGTGTGTAGAATTGCGGAGCAATTCGTTGTATCATAATAACCTAATCCCTTATCACAGCGGAATCCGAATGTGTGTAGAATTGCGGAGCAATTCGTTGTATCATAATAACC
>CAZNQZ010000180.1:1603-4856 GCA_964575245.1 uncultured Lachnobacterium sp.
TAATCCCTTATCACAGCGGATTCTGAATGTGTGTGGAATTGCGGAGCAATTCATTGTAACTTAAATAACAAGAAAAAATAGAGGATAACAGGAGAGAACATGACAAAGCAGGAATTTGCGGCTCTTGTGCAAAAAGGGCCGGTCATACTGGACGGGGCGACCGGGACGAATCTCATGCTGGCAGGTATGCCGGCGGGGGCGTGCCCGGAGGCATGGATCTTGGAAAACCCGGAGGTGCTTGTCAGGCTGCAGCAGGGCTATGTCAAGGCGGGGAGCCGTATCATCTACGCCCCGACCTTTTCCGCGAACCGGATCAAGCTGGCGGAGTACGGCCTTGCGGACAGGCTGAAGGAGATGAACCGCGCCCTCGTGGCGCTTTCAAGGTCTGCAGTTCATGAGACGTTTTGCGGGGACATTTCATTGGACGAAAGGGCGTATGTGGCGGGCGATATGACTATGACAGGCAGCCAGCTCTACCCGCTGGGAGATCTCAAATTCGAGGAGCTGGTGGACATCTATAAGGAGCAGGCGCGGGCGCTGGCAGAGGCGGGGGTCGATCTCTTTGTCGTGGAGACGATGATGAGCCTGCAGGAGAGCCGCGCAGCCGTGCTCGCCATCCGTGAGATCTGCGATCTTCCGGTTATGGTCACTCTCACCTACAATGAGGACGGGAGGACGCTGTTTGGCACGCCGCCGGAGGCGGCGGTCACCGTACTGCAGTCCCTGGGCGTGGACGCGGTCGGCGTAAACTGCTCCACCGGGCCTGCGGAGATGGTGGATTTGCTGCGGCGGATGGCGGAGTATGCGACGGTACCGCTCATCGCAAAGCCCAACGCGGGTCTGCCGGAGCTGGAGGCCGGACAGACGGTCTACCGCATGAGTCCGGAGGAGTTTGCCGCGGAGGGAGCTGCTTTAGCCACGGCTGGAGCGGCGATTCTCGGCGGCTGCTGCGGCACGACGCCGGAGCACATCCGCGCGCTGGCGGATGCTGTCCGCGGGTGCGGGGTGCGAAGGCCCCTCGGGGAACACCGGAGAGTGCTCGCGTCGGAGCGGCGGATCGTGGAAATTCCGTTGGACGGGAATTTTCTGGTGGTGGGGGAGCGCATCAACCCCACCGGAAAGAAAAAGCTGCAGGAGGAACTCAGGGCCGGCCGGCTGGAGCTGGTGCGCCAGATGGCGCTGGAGCAGGAGCAGAACGGGGCGGCTGTTCTGGATATCAATATGGGCATGAACGGTATCGACGAGAAGGAGATGATGCGGCGGGTGGTCTGTGAAGTGGCGGCGGCCGTGGACTGTCCACTGTGCATCGACACCAGCCATGCAGACGTCATGGAGGCGGCTCTGCGGGTTTATCCGGGGCGCGCACTGATCAATTCGGTCTCTCTGGAGCAGGAGAAGATCGAACGCATGCTGCCCCTCGCGCAAAAATACGGGGCAATGTTTGTGCTTCTTCCCCTGTCAGACGCGGGGCTCCCGAAGGATTCCGCGCAAAAGCATGCAATTATTCAGGAGGTGTATGAGCGCACGATTGCCATCGGCATGGCGCACAGTGATATTGTAGTGGACGGGCTTGTGGCGACGGTCGGGGCGAACCCGGAGGCGGCGAAGGAGTGCTGTGAAACCATTGCATACTGTAAGGGCGAAGGGTTGCCGACCATCTGCGGGCTTTCCAATATCTCCTTCGGCCTGCCGGAGCGGGGCTTTGTGAACACAGCGTTTCTCACAATGGCGATTTGCAGTGGGCTCACGATGGCGATTGCCAATCCCTCGCAGGAGCTCCTGATGAATATTGCCTTTGCCGCAGACATGCTCTTAAACCGCCCGGATGGCGGAATCCGCTATATTGAGCGCATGAACCGTCTGGCCGGGGATGCAGCGCTCCGAAGGAGCATTGACAGTAAGGATACGAAAGAGGCCGCCGCGTCTGCGGCCAAGCAGGAGAAGGGGACGAACCCTGCGGACCATGCAGCGCATCCGGAGGATGCGCCGGCAATCGACCACCCGGTGTACCTTGCCGTTATGCGGGGGAATAAGGAGGGGATTTTGGAGAAAGTGCAGCGTGAGCTCGACGCCGGGGCACGGCCGGAAAACCTGATCAATGACTGTCTCATTCCTGCCATCAATGAGGTGGGGAGGCTTTTCGAGGAAAAGCGCTATTTCCTGCCGCAGCTTATCGGGAGCGCCAATACCATGAAGCTGGCGATTGACTATTTAGAGCCCATGCTGGAGCGCAGGGAGGGCGGCGCACAGCTGCCGACGATCGTGTTTGCCACGGTGGAGGGGGATATACACGATATCGGCAAGAACCTTGTAGTTCTCATGTTAAAAAATTACGGCTATCCCGTGATTGATCTGGGCAAGGATGTGCCGGCGGAGGTGATTGTGGACACTGCGATCCGGGAGCATGCGGCGATCATTGGTCTCTCGGCGCTCATGACCACAACGATGATGAGGATGAAGGAGACAATCGGGCTGTGCAGAGAGAGGGGCTGTGCCAGCAAGGTCATCATCGGGGGAGCCTGTATCACTCAGAGCTTCGCTGACGAGATCGGTGCCGACGGCTACTCCAGCGATGCGGCGGATTGTGTGAAGCTGGTGGAGCGCCTGCTCAAACCAGTACTTAAAAAAAGCACTTGACATGGAATGGGAACAGGTATATATTTGGGGTTGGCTGTGGGTTATGGCTTAAACAAAAATACACAAAAAGGAGAGAATGAGATGAAGAAAATGAGACGTGTAGTTGCAGGCTTATTAGCGCTTGGCATGGTTTTCGCCCTGACTGCCTGCGGAGGAAAGGAACAGACCGTTACCTACCGTATGGAACAGGAGATGAACGGGCTGAAGCTGGAGGACACAATGACCTTAACGGCGAAGGGCGATACGGTTCAGAAAATATCCGAGGTCGTCAAGGTGGATACCTCTGCATTCGAGGAGGAACAGAGAGAGCAGGTTAACACCCAATATGACCAGATGGTAGAGGAGTATAAAGCCGTAGATGGTGTAACGTGCACCGGGGAAAAGACGGATACATCTTATACGATTAAGGTTGAAATTGATGCCACCGGCAATGCAGTAAAGGAATTGTCAGAGAAGGAGCTTTTGCAGGTAGAGGGGAACGCAGACCGTATTTCCCTGAAAGAAACGAGTGCGGGCTTAGAATCTGCCGGCTATAAGAAGGCAGAGTAATTTTGTAGAGTGTGGAATAAAAAAAACAGTTGACAAACGATTGGTGTCAGGATATAATAATCGAGTC
>CAZNQZ010000181.1:0-4855 GCA_964575245.1 uncultured Lachnobacterium sp.
GGAGGTCTATCTGCTGCGCTATCCGGAGGTGGTGTTCTCCGATTTCCTGTGGACCATGCGCTCTATTTATCTCCCGCTCTTTCTGACGCTGAAGATGGATGTGCCCTATGCGGATCTGTACCACTGCGTTGCCACGGGCTATGCGGGCGTTTTGGGCTGTATGGCAAAATACAAATACCGGTATCCCAACAGCTGCAGGCTGATGCTCTCCGAGCACGGGATATACACCAGAGAGCGGGAGGAGGAGCTGATCCGGGCGTCCTGGGTGGAGGGGATCTACAAGAGCATCTGGATTGAGCAGTTTAAAAAAATGTCAAAGCTGGCCTACAGCGAGGCGGAGGTTGTGACAAGCCTCTACGAGCATGCGAGGGAGCTGCAGATCGAGCTGGGCTGTCCGGAGGAGGTCACGAGAGTGACCCCCAACGGCATCGACGTCTCCCGCTTTCAGGTAAAGCCGGATCAGGAGCGCACGGTGGAGCCTGATATGATACACATCGCGGCGGTGGCGCGCGTCACGCCCATCAAGGACATCAAGACGATGATCCGCGCATTCGCGTTTGCCAAGGAGAAGGTTCCCGCCCTCAAGCTCTGGATCATGGGCCCCTTCGACGAGGACCCCGACTACGCGAAGGAGTGCATGGAGCTGGTGGAGATCCTCGCGGTGAAGGATATCGTGTTCACGGGACGGGTCAATGTGCCCGATTATCTGTGGCAGATGGACATGACAATTCTGACCAGCATCAGCGAGGGGCAGCCCCTCACGATCCTCGAGGGGTTTGCGGCGCACAAGCCTGCAATTGCCACCGATGTGGGCAACTGCAGGGGGCTTCTCTACGGGGAGGGGGACTCCTTCGGAAACGCGGGCATTCTCACGCACGTGATGAACGTGGAGGAGATCACTGCGGCGATTCTGGAACTGTCCTACAGCCGTGAAAAGCGGGAGCAGATGGGGGAGAACGGTTACCGGCGCCTGATGTCCCGCTACAAAATCGAGGACATGAGGAACACCTACCGGTCGATATATCAGGATTTTGAGGATTGGATGTAAGGGGGGAACACTGTGGCAGGAATCGGAATCAAGCTGAGCCGGATTTTCAGCAAGGAGACAGTTTTGACGAATCTCCTCGGCTTTGGGTACAGTACCATGGTGACGGTGACGCCGATGTTTGTCGTCATCGCCAACATCATGCTCATGAGCCGGGTGCTGGGCTACGACACGATGGGGTACGCGGACAGAAATCTCTTTTCCGCGGCGGTGCTGTATATTTTTGTCTTTTCCCTGCTGACGGCGTCGCCCTTCAACGCGGTGCTGTCCCGCTATCTGTCGGACGTGATCTACGATGAGGATTACGGCGATATTCTGCCGTGCTACTATGTGGGGATGGTGTTGAATGCAGCGTTCAGCTGTGTGGCTGCCGCGGTATTCTGCGTCCGCTGGTATCTGGTGGGGGATGCGCCTCTCCACTATATCTTTACAGGCTTTTGCGGGTTTGTCGCCCTGGTCCTGGTGTTTTATTCCATGCTTTATCTGTCCATCTGCAAGGATTACAAGAAGATCTCCGGCTTCTTCTTTCTGGGAATGCTGGCGGCGTTCTTTTTGTCCCTCCTGTTCGTGCGCGTGTTTCACATGGACATTGCCTACAGCATGCTCCTCGCGCTCACGCTGGGCTTTGTCTGCACGGCGGTGCTGGAGAACGCGACGATACAGCGCTATTTCCGGTACAACAGCAACCGCTACCGGAAGGTGCTGTCCTACTTTAAGATATACTGGAAGCTGGTGGTGGTCAATTTTGCCTATTCTCTGGGACTCTACATTCACAATTTTGTGTTCTGGGACTCCGATCTGCGGATCGTGGTGGACAATGTCTTTGTGATGGCTCCCTCCTACGATATGGCGACCTATCTGGCTATGATCACCAATATCTCCGCCACCGTCATATTTATCGCGCGGGTGGAGATGCATTTCCACGACCGCTACAAGGCATATTCCGAGGCCGTGACGGGAGGCCGCTGGCAGGATATCGACAACACGAAAAGGCGCATGTTCCGCCAGCTGTCCGCCGAGCTGATGAGCCTTGTGCGGCTGCAGTTTATCGTGTCGGTTGTGGTGTATCTGGTCCTTATCATCTTCCTGCCGAGGCTGGGCTTTGCCGGGATGCCGCTCATGATTTATCCCTGTCTGGCTGCCGGCTACTTTATCCTGTTTGTCATGTACGCGGAAATCATTTTCCTGTATTACTTCAATGATATGAACGGCGCGATGTGCACGGTGCTCTCCTTTGCCGCTGTGACCTTTCTGGGGAGCGTTGCCGCGAGGTCCCTGCCGGAAATCTGGTACGGGCTCGGCGTGGTCCTGGGGAGTGCAGCCGGCTTTGGGGTTGCATACGCGCGCATCCGATGGGTGGAGCGGAATCTGGACAACCATATATTTTGCAGGGGTATCCTCTTTCCCGCGACGAAGGAGAAGAAACCGACGGCAAAGGTATATCCGGGTGAGAGATAGGAGGAGGCAGTGATGAAGTTTGCAGAGTTATTCGGAATTGTGACGATTGCGCTGAGCGCAGTGCTTGTGGTGATGGATTTTCTCGCGTACGTCAAAAAAAAGCTCACGGACGGGCTGGCGCTGATCTGGCTGATGCTTGCGGTGCTGCTCGCGAGCGCAGGGATCGCCTCGCTTGTGGCGAAGGATGCGGTGCTTTATGTGCTACTGATTCTGATGGTTGTCCTGATTTTGTTTCTCTTTGGCATCAGCCAGGTGGTGTCGGTGCTGGTGATGAAGAATCAGGAGCTCGCCATGCAGGTGTCCCTTTTGAATCAGGAAAACGAGAGCATCCTGCAGAAGTTGGATAAGATGAGGGAGACAGACAGCCATGAGTAAGCGCGTTCTGTTTGTGATCAATACGCTGGGGCTTGCCGGGGCGGAGATCGCATTGCTTGAGCTGCTGGAGGCGATGCCGGAGGAATGCGAGTTATCTCTCTATGTTCTCATGGGGCAGGGGGAGCTGTCGGAGCGGCTGCCGGAGCGGGTGCACCTTTTGAACCGTAGGTTTTGTCCCCGCTCGGTGCTGTCCCCCCGGGGGAGGCTTCGCATGGCGGGCACAGTGTGCAAATCCTTACTCGCAAGGGGAACGGTGTTTCGGCTGTTGCCCTACCTGATGAAGAATCTGGCCCATATGGTGAAAAAGCGCCGCGTCCAGGCGGATAAGCTGCTCTGGCGCGCACTGTCCGACGGGGGGATGCGGATACGCGGGGAGTATGACCTCGCAGTGGCATTTCTCGAGGGCGGGGCAGCGTACTACGTGGCGGATCATGTGAAGGCAAAACGAAAGGCGGCTTTTCTACATATCGACTACGGGCGGGCCGGGTACACCCGATCGCTTGACCGGGACTGCTATCTGGCGTTTGATGCGGTATTTCCCGTCTCGGATGAGACGAAGGAGAGCTTTCTTAAGGTTTACCCGGAGTGTGCAGAAAAGACACAGGTTTTTCACAACATGGTCAACCGGGAAAAAATCGAGAGGCGCGCCGCAGAGCCTGGCGGCTTTAGCGATAATTTTACCGGAAAGCGGATTTTAACGGTGGGGAGGCTGACGCAACAGAAGTGTTACCCCGTGGCAATCCATGCGATGCGGATGCTGCGGGAGAGGGGGCTGCATGTCCGGTGGTATGTGCTCGGAGAGGGGAGTGAGCGCCGGGCGCTGGAGCGTTTGATCGCGGAGTGCAGGCTGGAGAAGGATTTCATCCTTCTGGGGGCCGTGGACAATCCCTTTCCCTATTACCGGCAGGCGGATCTCTATATCCACGCCACAGGCTACGAGGGGAAATCCATCGCCATACAGGAGGCACAGGTTCTGGGCTGCGCGATTATCGCCTCGGACTGCAGCGGAAACCGGGAGCAGATTGCGGACGGGGAGGACGGGGTGCTCTGTGCGCTGGACGCGGCGGACATCTGCAAAAAGGCTGCAGCGCTCCTCGCGGATGACGGGAGACGGGCGGCGCTGGGCAGGGCGGCCGCGCAGAAAAGAGTCCTGTTTGTGGAGGATATCAGGCTGCTGACAGAGTTGCTTTAGATACGATGAATGGCTCAGGAAAGCGGGGTTTGACTTAGTTATGAGGGACACAAGACGGAAAGAATTGCTGATCATTATGCCGGCGCACAACGAGGAGGAGAATATTGTCAACGTGCTCACGCAGCTCGCGTCGCCGGAAATCACAGAGATTGCGGATGTGCTGGTGATGAATGACGCCTCCTCGGATAAGACCAACCGGATTGTGAAGGAGAAGGGGCACACTTTGGTGACCAATGTGTTCAATCTGGGCTATGGCAGCGCGATTCAGCTTGGCTACAAATACGCGATCCGGAAGCGCTACAAATATGTGATTCAGATGGATGCGGACGGGCAGCACGATGTCTGCAATATCCCGGTACTCTATGAGCGTCTCCGGACGCCGGACGAGAGGGGAGAGTGCCCAGATATTGTGCTCGGGTCCCGCTTCGTGGAGGGCAGCAGCGAGTACGCATTGCCTTTTACAAAAAAAATAGCATTCTGCCTGTTCCGGTTTCTGATCAGGCGGATCACGGGGAAAAGGATTAACGATCCCACCACGGGCCTGCAGGCGCTGAGCTGGCGGGCGACGCTCTACTACTCGAGGTACGGCCACTTTGACGACAAATATCCGGACGCCAATATGATTATTCAGATGCTGCTTTTGGGATACCGGGTGGAGGAGGCGCCCGCTGTCATGCACAACCGGGAGCACGGGGTCAGTATGCACTCCGGGCTAAAGCCTCTGGTGTATCTGTTCCGCATGATCTTCTCCATCATGGCGGTGGTCTTCCGGATTAAGGTGCTGG
>CAZNQZ010000182.1:0-742 GCA_964575245.1 uncultured Lachnobacterium sp.
ATATCATTGACACCCCCGGACACGCGGATTTTGGCGGAGAGGTCGAGCGCGCCCTCAAAATGGTCAATGGCGTCGTCCTGGTAGTTGACGCCTTCGAGGGAACGATGCCACAGACTAAGTTCGTATTGATGAAGGCACTTGCACTGGATCTCCCGGTCATCGTGTGCATTAACAAGATCGACCGCCCGGAGGCGCGCCCTGCCGAAGTGATCGACGAGGTGCTGGAGCTGTTCATGGATCTGGACGCGTCCGACGAGCAGCTGGACTGCCCGTTTGTCTATGCCTCCGCGCGGGACGGCTACGCAATACTGCACCGCGATGACGAGAAAAAGGACATGACTCCCCTCTTTGAGACAATTGTCAACTATATTCCCGCTCCCGCCGGCGATCCCGACGCCAACACACAGGTTTTGATCAGCACGATCGACTACAACGAGTATGTCGGGCGCATCGGGATCGGTAAGGTGGACAACGGGCGCCTGAGAATCAATCAGGATGCCGTTGTGGTGAACCATCACGATCCGGACAAGCTGGTCAAAGTGAAAATCAGCAAGCTCTATGAGTTTGACGGCCTGAACAAGGTCGATGTGACAGAGGCAGGGATCGGCTCCATCGTGGCAATCTCCGGCATCGCGGACATTCACATCGGCGACACCATCTGCGCGCCGGAGGCACCGGAGGCCATCCCGTTCCAGAAAATCTCCGAGCCGACGATCGCGATGACTTTTATTGTCAATGACAG
>CAZNQZ010000182.1:752-4854 GCA_964575245.1 uncultured Lachnobacterium sp.
AAATACGTGACGAGCCGCCACATCCGCGACCGCCTGTTCCGCGAGCTGAACACGGACGTCTCCCTTCGCGTGGAGGAAACCGACAGCCCTGACAGCTTAAAGGTCTCAGGCCGGGGCGAGCTGCACCTGTCCGTCCTGATCGAGAACATGCGCCGCGAGGGCTATGAATTTGCCGTGAGCAAAGCAGAGGTCCTCTACAAAAAGGACGAGAACGGAAAGACTCTGGAACCGATCGAGACCGCCTATATCGATGTGCCGGATGAATTCACCGGCGCGGTGATCTCCAAGCTGCAGCAGCGCAGGGGCGAGCTGCTCAATATGGGCTCGATTGCCGGAGGCTACACAAGGCTGGAATTTTCGATTCCCTCTCGCGGGCTCATCGGGTATCGCGGGGAATTCTTAACCGACACCAAGGGAAACGGGATTATCAATACGATATTTGACAGCTATCAGCCCTATCGCGGCGAGATCGCTTACCGCGCAACCGGTTCCCTGATCGCGTTCGAGTCGGGGGAATCCGTGACATACGGGCTCTTTTCCGCGCAGGACCGCGGCACGCTGTTTATCGGACCCGGAGAGAAGGTTTACTCCGGCATGGTGATCGGCCAGAGCGCAAGAGCCGAGGACATTGAGCTGAATGTGTGCAAAAAAAAGCACCTGACCAACACGCGCTCCTCTTCAGCGGACGAAGCCCTGACGCTGACACCGCCGCGTATATTGAGCCTCGAGCAGGCTTTGGATTTTATTGACACGGATGAGCTGCTGGAGGTAACGCCCAAAAACATCCGAATCCGCAAACGGCTCTTAGACCCGACCCTGCGGAAACGGGCGGCAATGGCAAAGAAGAACAGTTAACGCGCTAAAGCCTCGAGTAGATTTCCATGGGGACATAGGCGGCAATGGCGATTCCCTCCGGGACATACTCCTCCCGAATCAGTTCGCCGGATTTGCGGACCGCCTGCAAAATCCCGGCCCTGTCATATGGAATGACACGCTCCACGTAGATTTTGTTTTCGCGAAGGACGTCGGCGAGCAGCTCTCTGAGCTCCTCCAGCCCATCGTCCCTCGCAGCAGAGATGCCTAAAACCCGATCAGCACGGTAATCCTGCAGAGGCTCCTCGTCTGTGCGCAGATCCTGCTTGTTAAAAAGCGTGATGATTTTTTTGTCTTTTACACCGAGACGGTCCAGCGTCTCGTAGACAATGTGCATCTGCTTTTCGCGCTGGGGATTCGCGGCATCGACCACATGAAGGATACAGTCCGCGTATTTGGCCTCCTCGAGGGTGCTCTTGAATGCTTCGATGAGATGATGCGGCAGCTTGCGGATAAACCCCACGGTATCCGTCAGCAGAATCTGCTGGTGCCCGGGGAGCTCCAGAATGCGCGTCGTCGGATCAAGCGTGGCAAACAATTGATCCTCCTCCAGAACCTCTGCACCTGTCAGATGGTTCAAAAGCGTCGATTTTCCCGCGTTGGTGTAGCCTACAATGGCAGCCACGGGCATGTCGCTCTTCTCGCGCTTTGCGCGGTTGACCTCGCGGTGCCTGACCACCTCCTTTAATTCCCGGTTTAAAAACGCAATCCTGTCCTGAATCAGGCGGCGGTCGATCTCCAGCTTTTTCTCTCCGGGGCCCCTGGTTCCGATTCCCCCGCCAAGCCTCGACATGGAACGCCCCAGACCGGCAAGACGGCTCAGACGATACCTAAGCTGCGCAAGCTCCACCTGAAGCCTGCCCTCGCTGGTCGTGGCCCGGGCCGCAAAAATATCCAGAATAACGAGCGTCCGATCCATGATTTTGGTGTTCAGCACATTCTCCAGATTTTTGATCTGCGCGGGGGAGAGCTCATCGTCGCAGACAATACCGGTTGCCTTTTCGGCTGCGAGCAGCTCCGCGATCTCCGCCGTCTTTCCGGTTCCCACATAAGTGCCCGGATGCACCTGTTCCCGCCTCTGGATGACGGTTCCCACCACCTCGGCCCCAGCCGTGTGAACCAGCTCTTTCAGCTCCTCCAGAGACTCCTCGGTCTCCCGGTCGGCTGCACTGTCCGCGCTGACCCCCACCAGAATCACCCGCTCCTGCGTCTTCTCATTGATAATCAATTCTGACATATCAGCTCCTTACCTCGTTTCGTAACCAATCAGTACCTTCATAGTTACCTCGTCTCTAAAAAAGTGCTCTCCTTTAAAACCTCCTCGTCCGACGGATACAGCTTGAGATATTCCCTGACCATATTCTTTGCGGACGCAAAATCCCCGCTGTACTCATATGCGGCAATTGTACTTTTCATCAGGTTCTGCCGGTTGGGAACTGACTCCTGCTGTAAGCCCGCGCGGAAATAGACAAGTGCCTGCGCGTAATTACCGCCCGCCATCTCCTCGTTTCCCAGCTCGTAGAGTTCATAGGAACCGGCGAGTCCGCTCTCCAGATACTGATCCAGATACTGTCCGGCCTTCGCCTGATCTCCCCGTTCCTCACAGATCTGCTTCAAATAGTAGGTTGCCAGAATCTCCCCGCCCTCCAGCGCCTTCGACAAATAGGTTTCCGCCGCCTCCGACTGTCCCAGCAGATAGCTGATCCGCCCCTTATAGAGGCAGTCCAGCGGCTTGTCCCCCTCAATTTTCATTGCCCGGTCCAAATACTGCCTGGCATCCTCACTCAGGCCATTGGCGTTTAACGTAACATAAATTCCGATATAGAGCTCGTAGTTGTCGCCGCAGGTCTCAATCGCAGTCTGATAGTCCGCGAGCGCCTCGTCGCGGCGTCCAAGCGCAAACAGGAGCTCACCGCGCAGATAGTATGCCCGGGCGTCCTGATTGTATGTAATCACGGAGTTGTAGGTGTCCATCGCCGCATCCGCATCGCCGCTTAAATACTGGGCTTTTGCCTTGTAAAAGCAGATATCCAGCTCCTTCTCGCCGACCTTCCCTCCCGAGCAGTCCAGCGCCGTCTGAAATGCCTCAATGGCCTCCGGATATTTCCCGCTCTTAAAGCAGTTAATCCCATACTGACGATAAGAATCCTCCTCCAGATTCTTCTCTCCGCCGCACCCGGTAAGCAAAAACGCGCATAACGCGAGCAGGGCAGCCGTTGTTCTTCCAATCACTTTCCGTTGTATCTTCATGCTCTCTCCGATATCGTATCTCTTTTTATGAAAAAACTGTCCTCTCAACCGGAGAGGACAGTCAGGCAACTCTAACACGCTTTACAGCGACCAATAACCTGTATACTTCAATACTCCCGCGATAGAGTTGAGCAGCGTCAGAACCAGAGTGATCGAGGAGCAGATAATACCTGCGATTGCCATACCCTTCCCCCCCTTTTTCATCCCGAGAGCGCCGAGAATAATGCCGACGATGGTTACCGGGTATCCGAACAGCGGAATGCACCATGCGATAAATCCGCAGATACCTAACACAAGGGAGGCAATTGACATTCCCTTCTGCTCAGGTCCCTGATCCGGCACATAGCCGTAATCCGGCATCTGACTGCCCCCTGTTGTGTAGCTGTTGTTTGAATCTGACATAACTTCATCCTCCTTAAATTTTATATCCTTTAAAACAAAGACTAATTCAGCTTCCAAATTTCTCTGTTATACTGTTCTATCGTTCGGTCAGAGGAGAAAAATCCGGCCTTGCTGATGTTTACCAGCATCGACGCGGCCCATGAACTGCGGTTCGCATAGGCGTCATATGCTTTTTCCCTGGCCTGTGTATACGCATGAAAATCGGGGAAGGTCATAAACCAGTCCTTATTCAAAAGTTCCTTGTACAAACGCTCAAGATTTTCGCTGCACCCCACCTTAAGCATATCATCGCTGATGATAAAGTCCACAGCTCTCCTGAGAGCCTTATCCTTCTCATAGTAATCCTTTGACCTGTAATCTTTCCTCGCATAGCGGTCGATCACAGTCTGGGAATCCTCTCCGAAGGTGAAAATGTGATCCTTTCCGACCAGCTGGGCGATCTCCACGTTCGCCCCGTCCATCGTGCCGAGGGTCACAGCCCCGTTGAGCATAAACTTCATGTTTCCGGTTCCGGACGCCTCTTTGGAAGCAAGTGATATCTGCTCGGAAATATCACAGGCGGGAATCATCTTTTCCG
>CAZNQZ010000183.1:0-4802 GCA_964575245.1 uncultured Lachnobacterium sp.
AAGTTTCGTATGAACTTAAACATATTTCTAATCCTCTTTTGTATTCCAATTCTTTTCGTAATTTATTTTTGGAATTAATTTAGCGCGGGAAACGCTTTAATCAGCGTTTCCCTAATTAAGTTATTATAGCACGCATGGTTTTTGTCGTCAATCATCGTTCAGTTAACTATAATTCAGAATAAATTACACCCAACAACAGTAAGTGTTATTTTATAAAGCATTAGAAGAAGACTTCCTCTCCCTGAAACCGCGAGTCCGATGAGGGAAAAGACATGGATACAGATGAAGTTACGCTGCCAAGTGATTTTATTGAAGGGGAGGATGAGGAATTCTAACCTAACGAGTTTTCACTGAAACCCTCCGAACGCCGCTTCAAATTCTTCCACGCTCGAATAGGTCTCCCCTTTCCATATAATGGAGCTTAAATTCGTACAGTTGTTAAATGGCCGCCCGCCGATATAGGTTACCCCGTCCGGGATCGTGATCGTGCTCAAGCCGGAACAGCTGGCAAATGCCAGCTCCCCTATGCTGACGACACTGTCCGGGATTACGATATCGCTGAGCTGGATGCATGCAAAGAAGCCGCCCGCCGATATTCCCCGGGTTCCATCCGGTATGACATAGACGCCGGAAATATCGGCCCTCGCCCGCATCTCCCAATCCCCACAATACAAGACGCCATCTGTCCAATTTTCAACCGTATCAAAAAATTGTGTCCCGGTAAAGGATGTCTCAACGGCTGTAATCTCATCCCCGATCACCACACGCTGTACTCCTGAATAATCCCTGTGTTTATTAAACTGCAGGCTTCTGTCAATCCTTCCGGCTCCATAAAATGTGAGCACATGATCCTCTATGCTCCACTGAACGCCTTCTACCGGCAGCGTGCTGTCCGCACTTCTCTCCCCCTGCAAGAGAACTGATTCCTCCGGAAAAGAGCTGCTCTCTGTCTCTTTTCCGGCGGAACCACACGCCGTAGTAATCGCGGCTGCCAGAGCCAAGGCAAAACCTACACTCCTTCTCATATTTTTCCCCTCCTTTTATTGAAAACATTTTGATCCTTATATCATTTCTCAGACAATTTTCCCATCCTCAATCCGCACAATGCGCTGGCACCGCCCGGCAATCTCCTGGTCATGGGTGATAAGGATGACCGTGCGCCCCTTGCTCAGCACCTCCTCAAAGCAGGACATGATATCGGCGCTGGTCCTGTTGTCAAGCGCCCCCGTGGGCTCATCCGCCAAAACCACGGGCGTGTCCGCCGCCAGGGCCCTCGCGATGGCGCAGCGCTGCTGCTGCCCCCCGGAGAGCTGTGTCGGGCGCTTATCCTTCAAATCCGCAATGTTCATCTTTTCCAGACACTCCATAACCACATCCCTGCGCCGCTTCACCTTCCGGGCCTGAAGCGGCATCTCCACATTCTCGTACACGCTGTACTGGTTCATCAGGGCAAAATTCTGAAAGACAAAGCTGATATAGCGCTTTCTAAACTGGTGCAGCTTTGCCAGCGAATAGTCGGAAACCGTCTCCTCCCCAAACTGATAACTGCCGGAGGTCAGTTGATCCATCCCGCCAATAATATGAAGCAGTGTGGATTTGCCGGAGCCCGAGGTTCCAACCACGGCGACAAATTCCCCCTCGGCAATGCTGAGATCGATCCCGCAGAGCGCGTGGGTACAGTGCTCCCCTGCCCCGTAATCCTTTGTTACGTTTTTCAGCTCAATCATTCCTGCCCTCCAATCATCTGAACGGGAGTAATTTTCCTAAGCATCACCAGCACAACAAGAGAAGATAGAAGCACTGCTCCCAGAATCACTGCGACCGCCATAGGAAGTGCATACCTTGTCATAATGGGAAGTATGGTATCCCACTGGTTGCTTCTGCCAAACCACCGCTTCATTCCAAAAATCAGGACGGGAACCGTAACAAAAAAAGCGACGATTGCCATCAGAATATTTTTTAGAAGCATCGCTCTCCACAGTTCAGACCGGGAAAACCCAACCGCATACATGACTCCAAAATCCTTTTCTAAGGATAAAATCTGCAGAAGCTGCAGGCAGATCAGCATAAACACACAGGAAAAACAGATAATGACAACCAGCTTGGAGAGAATTGCTTTCAGCGTCATCACATCTGCCATAGAATCCTCATAATAGGTCTGCAGGCTGGTGCATCTCATGTCCACCCCATGCTTGTCCGCTATCTGAAATGCCTGCTCTATGGCCTGCTCTATCGTATATCCATCGGACGCGCAAATCCAAGCACCGGAAAAAAACGCGATTTCAGTAACCACAAGCACACGATAGTCACAGTCAAAGGTGTAATCCAGCTCATTCATACTAAATCCATTTCTCAGCGAAGGATCAATCCACCTTTGGGATTTATTCAGAATGCCCGCTACAATATAAGTCGTAGTTTGTGTCTCATAAACCGTCCCCACCGGGATACCGGCAAATCCGGCTCCAAGGTATAAATACTCCGTATATTTTCCTCCTTGCTCCTCCCAGGGCAAGTTCTCCGGCAAGACTCCCTCCTTTAGACGGATTTCACACAGGTTGGCAGCACCGCGGGAGATCATTTCATAGTTCAGATACCCCTCGTCACTTTGCAAATGTCCTCTTTGAATCTCATATAGCTCCGGCAGCACATCTGTTCCATATGTATCTGTAGACCCCAGTGTAGCCACCTCCGGCCTGGCCATCAGCTCCTCAAAAAAGCCAATGTTATAGTTATAGCTTCGAATCACGCCGGTCTTTTTTACACCCTGCTGCAGCACACGATCCGCGGATGTATAGCCATGGTTGAAACCAATTAATACGATTTCTGAAAAAACAATGATCAGAATACTGAGAACCACCAGCAGCACAAACAGAACCGAATGCCGTAGCCGTGTAACAATCCAATCCAAAGCAAATCTTATCGCCATAATCAGAAGTCCTTTCTCACCGCCGCCGCCGGAGCGATCGCTTTCACAGTTTCCATCAGCTTCAGGGTACAGAGTCCGGCAATCAAAAGCATTCCGATTCCAACCGCGACAAGCTTTAAGAGAAAACCGGCATCAAAAAATGTCAGATCATGTGTGAAAATACCATAAACCGCCTCCAGCGCCAGCGAGGCAAGAACAGCAAAGGCTGCAATACCTGCCATGTTTTTCATCAGAAGCTTAAAAATCTGAAAGCCGCTGTAGCCATATGCCTTTCGGATGGCAATCTCCTTTGCCCGCCGGTAAAGCCAGAGATAGGATATGCCAAAGCAGGCAAAGACCGAAAAGACCATACAGACTCCGATAAATATGGTGCTGTAACCCCGATACCAGTAATTCTGGTAATCATCCCCCGCATAGCTGGTACTATAAGGCTCACATTCCAGGGAAAGCTCCCGCATCCGCGAGAAAAGCTTTTCGCGGTCAGCAGATATCTCTGAATTACTGTACAGCCGGATTCGTAACCAGTCTTGGGACAGCCGTTTCGACATTTGTTCCCTCAGATATTGCCTCAGCTCTTCATCACAGCAATCCCAAAAGAGATAAATCGAATAGTCAATTTCAGCGGCATTGTCATTCCTCAACACCTCCGCCACTGGAAACTGCATATCTCCGATATTCAGCAGCTTTCCCTCCTGCCTGATCGTCAAATTTTTTTCAACGCTCTCCCCCACAATAATCGGATTGCTGTCAGCCGGAAATGATGAAGGGTCTATCCGCTCATTTTCTCTTGAAATAAGTCGAAAATCTTCCTGCGGCAGTATGACCAGATGAATAAACATATCTTGAATCTGATGATTGACTTCAACACCTAAGGATTCTATATCCACATTGCAGGAGAAATCCTTGATAGATGACAAAAGCTCCTCCACCAGCTCCGTCCATTTCTGGGAATCCTCGCTGTAATCCCCCATATACCCGCTATAGTCCCCGGAATACCTCAGCCAGAAGGACTCGCTCTGTTGATAGTAGCTGTGATGCCTCTCCTCCTTCCAGACCCGGCTGGCGGCATCCATCGCATTCACAAGCACAAAGGAGGAAATGGTGAGACCGATCAGGAGAATCCACCCGCTGATCCCGTAACGGCTGACCGTATGTAATCGTTTCATATTATCACCTGTCTGATAAAAATTATGAGATACTATGAGATGGCAATTCCATAATGATAAGGAATGCCATCTCAATATAGAAATCATTTGTCTAAGGGGGTACAAATCGTCTTTCCTATAGTGCTAACCCACATGTAAAGCCTTGCCTCTTTTCCGCCAAATCCACAAGCCGCTCCATTAGTATCACTATTACCTATAAGCTGGTGACCATACCACAGATATACTGGATCCAAAGTCTTCTTATCCGTACCCGGTTGCACGAAAACCAGATATTCTGTCTGCATACCGGCTGAAGAAGGCGGGACAGTAAGGTATACATCAGAACCGGTCAGACTCGCAGTATACCATACCTTGTCCTCATACCATAAGGGTCCTTCCAACCCGCTGATATAAGCGCTAAGAGTCAAATAATGATCAGGACTATCTAAGTAGTCAGTTGTCGATGCCACAACAGTGCCCACCGAGGCAAAAATCATACACAAAGCAAGCATGAATGCCGCACCTATTCGTTTTCTTTTCATAAAATTCTCCTTCCAATTGAACATCAGCTCATGCATAATTTGCCTTCGGCAAATTAGCTGACGCTACATGTCAAGTTTTCATAAAAAACTTGACACAACCTTCGTATTTCATAAACACATTTTTATTGTCCACAGTACCTTTGAATCTTCTCCCCGCCCACGTTTGCAACCGTGTGCCGGAATATATGT
>CAZNQZ010000184.1:0-4796 GCA_964575245.1 uncultured Lachnobacterium sp.
GGAACAGGGAGTTGATCTGTGGACGAAAAGAATTCATTTCTTGCGGTGCAGGGTTCGCATCCCGCTGCTACATACGGCGCCACAGTCAGTCCCCCTCTCTGTGGTTGTATTATGGCACATTTGCCTCCTTGTGTGTAGTTTTGGAAACTGCTGCAAAGGAGGTTTTTTATGGAAAAAATCAGAAATCTGAGAACAAGCTATGCGGTATCCCTGCGGGAATTTGCATCCCCCAGGGGTCTCACGCTCTGCGGCCTGATGTGCGCGCTGGCAATCGTCTTAAACCTGACCGCCCGCATCGACATCGGCGAGTATATCCGGATCAGCTTCTCCGGCCTTGCCAACCGGGTGGTCGAGTGCCTGCTCGGGCCGATCGTCGGCAGTTTTTTCGGAGCCGTCACCGACATTTTAAACTTCATAGTCAAGCCAAGCGGCGCGTTTTTCCCCGGCTTCACCTTCAACAAGATGCTGGAGGGCGCGCTATTTGGGGCCATTCTCTACAAAAAGCCAATCACCGTCCCGCGCATCTTTGCCGCACAGCTTCTCGTGAAGGCGATTGTCAACTGCGGGTTCAACACACTTTGGCTCTGCGTCATGTACGGTGAGGCAATGGGGACTCCCCTGCTCATAAAAACGAGGATCATAAAAAATGCCGTCATGCTGCCCATTGACACGCTGATCACCTTTCTTTTACTGACTGCGGTCGTATCCATCCTCAAGCGCCTAAGGGGCGGCGCGCACCCCTTAGGGCAATCGAATCGGCTTTAGGAAAGAAGCCATTTTACCTCCTCTCCTTCAATCCCTCAATCATCCGGGGCAGCTCGCACATGGCATTGCAGACCGCCACTGCCCCGGCAGCGCACATCTCCTCCACCTCCCCGAACCCGAAGCTCACCGCCACGCAGGGAATGCCGATCCGGTTTGCGCCCTCCACGTCAAAAATGGTATCGCCGATCAGGCACATCTCATTCTGCGGAATATCGCGCCAACGGCGCAGCAGCTCGCGCAGCACCTCCTCCTTGGTTTCAATGTGTCCGTCCATTGTGGCTCCGGACACCTCATCGAAGAGCTCCAGAATCCCAAAATGTCCTAAAATCCGCTTACAGCTCACCTCCGGCTTGGAGCTGGCGATCCCGATGCGATAGCCTGCCCCTCTCAGTGTGCGGATGCACTCCTCCACGCCGGGATACAGGCGGCACTCAAAAATTCCGATGGTGTTGTAGCGTTTCCGGTACAATGCCACCGCATGCTCCGCCTGCTCCCTGGTGAAGCCGTAATGCCTGACAAAGCTGTCCCGCAGAGGCGGCCCGATAAAGACGCGCAGCTTATCCGTGTCCGGCTCGTCAATTCCAAATTCCTTCAGCGCATACTGCACCGACTTTGTAATCCCCTCCGAGGAATCGATCAATGTCCCGTCCATATCAAAAAGAACCGCTCTCATATAAATTCCCCCTGTATTACTTTTTCACACCCTTTGTGTCCCGATTTCCGACATGCAGGCGGCTCAGCGAAACCATTTTGTCCCTGACCTCTACCTCCTCGCTCTCGCCCTCCCGCAGGATGTAGATATTTTTGAGCTCGTCTCCGGCGTCTAATTTCATGCCCCGCACGCCCACGGCTGTCTTTTTCTTTTCCGGAACCGCAGCACAGTCAATCCGCAGGAACATGTCCTTTTTGGAGCGCATGACGAGGGTCTCATCCCCGGATAACAGCCGCACGGCCAGCAGCTCGTCCCCCTCCGCCAGCTTTGTGGCCGCGGTTGTCTTTTTCGCCACGACAAACTCCGCGCCCTCCACAATCTTTAGCATCGCCTGCTTCGTGCCGAATATCAGCCGCCCCGCCGCCACATCCGCAAGGCTCGCCAGATAGACGAAGGTCTCCGCTCTGCTGTCATAGTTGCAGAGGTTGTCGATGGGGATTCCCTTATCGCGAAATTTGCCGAAGGGCAGATCCAGCACCTTGAGCAGATGCAGCTGTCCCTGATCGGTAAAAATGCAGATTTTGTCTGTGTTTTTGCAGGTGAACACAAAACGGTTTTCCGCGTCCGCGGTCTCCCGGTTGCGCTCGTATGCCGCCGTGTCGATCACCTTCGCATAGCCGAACCGGTCCATGAGAAATACAACGTCCTGCTCCTCGATCTTCTTCTCCTCCACCACGGCCTCGCTGAGGTTGTCAATGACAGTTCTCCGCTCTCTTCCAAACATCTTTTTAAAGGCAGTCAGCTCCTTGATAATCACCTTTGCCATGGAGGAGCGGTGCTCTAAAATATCCTCGTAAATCCCGATGTTTTTCAGGGTGTCCTCATGCTCCTTCATGAGCGCCTCAAGCTCCAGCCCGATCAGCTTGTACAGGCGCATGTCCAGAATCGCCTGCGCCTGCCGCTCGGAGAAGCAGAGCTGCTGCGCCATGATTTTCGAGGAGGGGTTTTTGAAGGTAATATTGTCTGTCTTTCCCTCCACGAGACATGCCTTGGCGTCCGCAATGCTCTTGCTGCCGCGGAGGATTTCTATAATCAGGTCAATCACATTGCAGGCTTTGATCAGACCCTCCTGTATCTCCTTTTTGTCCAGCTCCTTCCTGAGCATGGTCGTATATTTTCTTGTCGCCACCTCATACTGAAAACGCACATGGTGCCGGATGACCGAAATCAGGCCCAGCGTCTCCGGCCTCCCGTCGGCCACTGCCAGCATGTTCACACCGAAGGTATCCTCCAGCTTGGTCTTTTTGTAGAGCAGGTTTTTGAGGGCCTCAACGTCCGCACCCTTCCTGAGCTCTAAAACAATGCGGATACCCTCCTTGGAGGACTGGTTCGTAATATCCACAATGTCGGCAGTCGCCTTGGACTCCACCAGACTGCCCACATCGTTTAAAAATTTTCCGATGTTTGCCCCGATCATCGTGTAGGGGATCTCTGTGATGACAAGCAGCTCCTTGCCGCCCTTTATGTGCTCGACCTCCACTCTTCCCCGGATCTTGATCTTTCCCATGCCGGACTCATAAATGGCGGGCAGCTCATCCTTGTTTGCGATGATTCCGCCCGTGGGGAAATCCGGCCCCGGAAGATACTCCATCAGCTCCATGACGCTGATATCCGGGTTCTTCATGTACGCGATGACCGCGTCCACCACCTCCGCAAAATTGTGCGGCGGTATGGAGGTCGCCATGCCGACGGCAATGCCCTCCGCACCGTTGATCAGAAGATTCGGCACCTTCACAGGGAGAACCTGGGGTTCCTTCTCCGTCTCGTCGAAGTTCGGCACAAAATCCACGACATCCTTGTCCAGATCCGCCAGATATGCCTCCTGCGTCACCCGCGCAAGCCGCGCCTCGGTAT
The DNA here is from genome assembly GCA_964575245.1 of uncultured Lachnobacterium sp. Taxonomy (GTDB): domain Bacteria; phylum Bacillota; class Clostridia; order Lachnospirales; family Lachnospiraceae; genus Roseburia. Next base: position 3,332 of record CAZNQZ010000184.1, read on the forward strand.
ATCGCATTGCGGCTGCGCCATCCCCCTCAATGGAGCCGAAATTGCCGTGCCCGTCCACAAGCGGCAGTCCCTTTTTGAAATCCTGCGCCATGACCACCAGGGCATCATAAATGGAAGTGTCGCCGTGGGGGTGGTATTTACCCATGGTATCGCCGACGATACGGGCACTCTTCCGATACGGCGTATTGTAGCGGATGCCCAGCTCATACATATCGTAGAGCGTCCGCCTCTGCACCGGCTTTAACCCGTCGCGCACGTCGGGCAGCGCGCGGTCAATAATCACGCTCATCGCATAGTCGATAAAGGATTTCTGCATCAGCTCCGAATATTCGGTCTGAATCATATGGTTATCCATCGTTTTTCCCCCTAAAAAGCCTGTCAGACATCGAGCACCGCATCTCTTGCGTGCTCATAGATAAACGCCCTGCGCGGCGGCACGTCCGTACCCATCAGCAGCGCCGTCATGTCGGATGCCATGCGCCCGTCCTCAATCTCCACGCGCTTCATCACCCGCGTATCGGGGTTCAGCGTCGTCTCCCAGAGCTGCTCCGCGTCCATCTCGCCGAGTCCCTTGTAGCGCTGCAGGGTAAAGCTTCCGGTGTGGGTCTTTCGGTATTTTTCCAGAGCGGCATCGTCATAGAGGTACTGCTCCTTTCCCTTCGATGGGAGTACCTTGTACAGCGGCGGCGTCGCGACATACACATGCCCCTCGAAGATCAGCTCGGGCATGAACCGGTAAAACAGGGTCAAAAGCAGTGTGGCGATGTGAAGCCCGTCCACGTCGGCATCCGTCATAATGATGATTTTGTCATAGCGCAGCTTTGTGATGTCAAAGTCATTGCCGTAGCCCTCGGAAAAACCGCAGCCAAAGGCGTTGATCATGGTCTTGATCTCCGCATTTGCCAGCACCTTGTCAATGCTCGCCTTCTCCACGTTTAAGATTTTGCCGCGGATTGGCATGATCGCCTGATACATGCGGTTCCTGGCCATCTTGGCGGAGCCGCCTGCCGAGTCTCCCTCCACGATAAAGATCTCACATTTGGAGGCATCCCGGCTCTCGCAGTTTGCCAGCTTGCCGTTGGAGTCAAAGGAGAACTTCTGCTTCGTCAGAAGATTCGTCCGGGCCTTCTCCTCCGCCTTGCGGATTTTGGCCGCCTTCTCCGCACAGCCGATCACGATCTTTAAGGTTTCAAGATTCTTGTCAAAAAACAGGGGCACCTCGTCGCCTGTCACCTTCGCGGTAGCGCGGCTGGCATCCTGATTGTCCAGCTTCGTCTTGGTCTGTCCCTCAAAGCGCGGGTCCGGGTGCTTGATGGAAATCACGGCGGTCATGCCGTTGCGCACGTCCGCACCGTTGAAGTTGGCGTCCTTCTCCTTCAAAATGCCCAGCTCTCTGGCATAGGAATTGATGATTGTCGTAAACGAGGTCTTAAATCCGGTCAGATGCGCGCCTCCCTCGGAGTTG
>CAZNQZ010000185.1:0-4790 GCA_964575245.1 uncultured Lachnobacterium sp.
TTTTTTATTTATAAATCTGTGAAGTAGAAGTGTCAAGTATTATGATACAACATCATAATACTTCCCGCGCCTGCGGCCCCACTGGCTTTTTTGTGTTTTTCCTGACATAAAATTATCTCCTCCTTCCCTTCTTTTCCGTCTTCTGCCTTTTGTTAAAAAATTACCGGCGCCTAAATCCAGCTAAACAGCACGCGCCTGCGGCAGGTTAATACATCTCCGCATTTATGCAGGATGCTTCCGTTAACGCTCCCTGAAATGCATTCGATGACAATGGGTTCCCCGTATCCGTCTGAGTCCTTGTTATAGGGATCAAAAAGCCCTGTCCAGATTGCAATACTGTTATGGTCTGACCCGCTTTCTCCGCGGATGAGCAGAGTACCCGGAGGCAACTGTGCCAAATCACGCCGGCGCTTCGGGGTCACTGTCCCGGTACGGGAATTGACTGTTGCAAAACGTCCGTTTCTTCCGCCGGTCACCGCCCAGTCATCTATCGTATATTCCTTTATGGAAGGATATAATCCGGTTTTGTTCCTCGCCCAGTTTACATATCCTGCGGAATCGGCAAACCCGGCCGTTATGGTCCAGTCATCCCTTGCCTGGCCTTCCAGGCAGAGATTGTAAGCGCCTTCCTGATAAGTAAATTGTCCGCATCCGGCAAAGGCATTGCGTAAAAATGCCTCCTGTTTTTCACTCAGAAAATATTTCTGCCGGATCTCCTCCATATAGCCGTCAACGGCCTCCTGTGACAGCCGGTTCTTTGCCGGGCCGAAGTAAACCTCAAAATCGGCCCAGTTCTGGAACCCTTCGGCAAACCCATCCTCATAGGACCCGATCAGATCCTTGATATCCGCTTTTGCCTCCTCCGAGAAATCCTTTGCATATTCGATATTAATGCCGAAACGTCCCTCCAGAGTATTTCCGGAGGCAATGTTATTCATGTCCTGTACCGTGACAACCTCAACAGTTGTCCGGTAATGCCCGCAGCAGTACGGGCCGATCATATCCATAATCGGAATGCTGTACCCGTCTCCAATATCTGCGGTGTCATTCTTTCTTTTTGAGTAAAAATAACAAAGCTTATCGCACTGTCCGCTTCGCACTTCCGCATCCGTGTGTGTGGATCTCATTTCCTGCCCGGATAATCCAGGCAACCCGTTCTCCAGCTGCATATCATCCATTTTCAGGCTATCGAGTGCCTTTTTCCACGGAAGATATTCCTGCGTGGTTCCAAAAATCCACGGAAATGTCCGGTGTGTCGCATTGATGTAATGGGTTTCATTCCAGGCCTGTTTCATCTTCCGTTCGTAGTTTCCGACAAACATCCTATCAGTCCAGCTGTCTTCCGCAAGCTCGCCTCCCTGCGCATCCCCCTGCCCCTCATCGGTCCATTTGTAATAATACCGGTAAAGAGTCAGGCATTGCATACAGTTGCAGATCCTGGATGCACGTCCGTTCTCATCCACGACAGCATAATCCAGGTCAATATCCGGATGGATCTTATCATCCCTGTCCTCCTCATCCCAGCTCAGGCGTTCATCCAGCGAGTACCGCTCCAGTTTCCCGTCCGAACGGAAATTCATGCAGTACATAACTGTCGTGCTCCCCTGCCAGAAATGATCTCCCGGAACCGTAAATTTGACATAAAAGCAGACCTTTGATGTCATAGAATCCTTTAGCTCCACCATTCCATAATTGTCTGCACCATCGTCATCCGTGTCACCAAGGTTCACATTTACATATCTGGTACCGCTTGTTACTGCCGGGCCTCCGCGCCCGTTTGCCCTCACATTACGGTAATTGCTGTATCCTGACAGGTTCGGAAGCGCCTGATCGGTATTGTTTAACGCAAGCGTAACCGCCCTCTGGTTTGCAGAATCCCAAACATAATCCGTATAACCATCCCTGTAACGCAGATAAAAGGTACAAGCGCCATTCTCGGGCAGGATCTCGCACCACCTTGTCTCATAGTGCGAGGTTCTGCGCCCGCGGCTGTTGATTTGGTCAACACGAACCCTCTGCCTTACAAAAAGCCCTTCAATTTCATAAAACTGTCCGTGATAACTGATTTTCCCCGCATACCCTTCCGGGAGCATCCGCCCGTCGGCGCGCCAGCACATGGAATCAAGCGTGCGTGGATTTCCGTTTTCATCCACCGCAAGGCTCTCCGGATTCTGATATGCATCCGTTTTTTTAATCAGCTCCCCGGCCTTAACCTTCAGCGCATTCAGCTGCTCAATCTCATAATCTGACATAACGGTGTTGACACTCTGCAGGACATTTTTGTCACCCTTATCCGGAAAAAAGAGAAAAACAATCAAAACAATAAAGCTTACAACCGTGGCCGCTGCCACCACGATAACTCCAAATCCTGCAATAATGGGCGCCAGAAAGCCGATGATGCTTTTTATCGCCGCTCCGGCCGCCGCTTCTATCCCCTGGAGAACCGCCATTTTGGCCCCGACCGCTTTCCCAACCGCCGTATTCGCCAGCTTAGCCGCTGCCTTCTTTTTCACCTTTCCCACTGCTTTGGTAAGGCTGTATTTATGATTCTGGTTTTTTTCTATCTTCCCGACCAGTTTTCCATGCTGCTTTGCAAGCCGGGCCGTCTTTACGGAATTATTGCGGGCAAGCGCGTCTTCCATGCGCAGACGCATAACCACCTCCTTCCGCTCCTTCCTGTCCAGACCGTGGGCAGCCCGGTTCAGGTCACGCCGTGCCTGACGGATCTCCCTGGCGCGGTCCTGCGCTGCCTGCGCCCGTTTCCGAAGCTCTTCGGAGGATGTTTTCTGCGCGTCAACGCCAAGCCTTCGCCCCTGTTTTGCCAGCTTTCGGTCATATTTGCCCAGCGGCCCGTAATTGCCGGTCGCAATCAGTTTCTCTCTCTGATCTAATAGCCTGTTGACCTTTCTGTTCGCCGCTCCTGCTCTGAGCTCCCCTGCCAGTCCGACCGTCTCATTTGCTGTCCGCCCCGCCATCCTAGCCGCTCCAACAGATTTCTGGATGGTATTGACGGTGGAACCCTGATACTCATCCAGCATTTTGTTTGCAATGCGATGCCGGGACCGTCTGGCTGCTTCCCTTGCCATCATGCCGAGATTGCCCCGTTCCGTGCTGACTCCGTTCATACGGACACATTCCTCCAGCTCATCCAGCTCTGCCTGTGAAAAGATGGAATTGCCATTTTCATCCGCGGCATTCCTCAGCATATCAAGCTCCTTCTGCCTGCCGCTGAAGTTCCGGATCATTGCGCGGCCGACGGTAACCTTATCCCCTTTATCTGCATAAATGAAGGCGTTATAACGCTCCGTGAGCTTTAAGCGCTCATCCAGCGCCCTGTAATTTCCGGTGCGGACATTGTTCAACGACATCAGCGTATGTTCATCCACTCCGGCGTCCGTCGTCAGTTGTCTGGCATCCGCCTTCTGCCTCTTATACGCGGTTCCAAAGCCCCCGATGTCATAGAGGATTGAGTTTTCTCCCTTATCCGCTTTCAGACTGATGCCGGTTTTGATGTTTACGGTGCTTCCATCCCCCTTTGTGTATGGAAGAATGATCTGGCTGCCGTCAATGGAGCTTGCTGCATATATCCTATCCGCGTTGTTTTTAAGAAATTCAACGTCTATCTGTGTCCCGGAAGCCTGATTGATGCGGTCAACAATCCCCTGCCCCCTCTGCTCCAGCCATGCTTTTTGCCCCTTGCTCTCACTGTAGTCCAATATATCCATGCCATGCTTTTGGGTATCATCATAAGCAGCCTGATAATCCGATGCGGCGAGGAGGACCGCCAAATCCTCCAGCCGTTCTTTCCCGAGCCGCCTTGCGACGGTCTGAGATTCCTCCTGATTGCTGTTTGCGGCGGTTCTTATGGCATCTGCTGCTGCTCTCGTGATAACCGGGGATTTCTTATTTTCGTATCTGTCCATAATTACGGCCTTTCAGGGTCCGGCGCAGGAAGCCCATCCTTCTTTGTATCCGGCGAGGAATTAAGGAGCTTATAGCATTCCGTATTCTTTGGGAAATCATCGTAAAACGGAATGACTACGGAGTTGGTCAAAACCACGATGAGCCCGCATCCCGGCTTTACCCTGTTCACATACTGCAGATCCGTGCTGTCAAGATGCAGGATCTGTCCCAGCACCTCCTGATCGAGCTCCGACTGGTTTAACAGGATCACCAGCCCGCTGTTGTTGATGATGGCGCGGGCCGCAGAGGATTCCAGAAGATCCTCCGTGTTCTGCGTGATTCCGGTCGGGGCGCCCATCCATTTCCGGGCCTGTTTCCACAGTTTTTTGCAGAATTGCGCGGAAATGTCGGTTGACATCAGGTTATGAAACTCGTCGATAAACATACGCGTCCATATATTGTGCGCGCGGTTCGTAATCATCCGGTTCCACAGCTCCGACAGACAGATGCGCAGTCCGAGGTCCTGCATGTTCTGTCCAAGCCCCCGGATATTGAAATCAATGAAGGAATTGGAGCTGTCAATATTCGTCCGGTGTGCAAACGTGTCAAAGGACCCGGTAATATAAGCCTCGATACTGATCGCAATCTCCTGCGCCTCATACTCCTGCTGCTTTAAGAGCATGTCATAAAGATCCTGCAGCGTCGGACAGGCATTCCGGTCAATGGTAATCCTGTTTCCCATGCGGTCCGGCGGCAGCGTTTCCAGATGATCGAGATAGGGCTGGTAAATCCGGGATACACAGCGGTCCAAAATCCCCTTGCTCTTTGAATTTAAGATGACTCCCCCGCCCATCATGGTCTCTACCAGCGAGGTGACTAAATCCGAT
>CAZNQZ010000186.1:0-4782 GCA_964575245.1 uncultured Lachnobacterium sp.
CTCTCTCTCCTTGAGGGAAAGACCATTGCGATCATCGGTTACGGGAGTCAGGGACACGCGCATGCGCTGAATTTAAAGGAGTCCGGATGCCATGTCATCATCGGTCTTTACGAGGGCAGCAAGTCATGGGATCGCGCTGTGGAGCAGGGCTTTGAGGTTTTCGTTGCGGCTGAGGCGGCAAAGAAGGCGGATATTATCATGATCCTTATCAACGATGAGCTGCAGGCGGATATGTACAAGAAAGATATCGAGCCGAACCTTGAGGCGGGCAATATGCTGATGTTCGCTCACGGCTTCAATATTCACTTCGGCTGCATCAAGCCGCCGAAGGATGTGGATGTGACCATGATCGCACCGAAGGCTCCGGGACACACCGTCCGCTCTGAGTATCAGGCGGGCAAGGGAACTCCTTGTCTGGTGGCTGTGGAGCAGGATGCGACCGGGAAGGCGCTGGACATGGCGCTGGCATATGCGCTGGGCATCGGCGGAGCACGGGCGGGGGTTCTCGAGACTACCTTCCGCACGGAGACGGAGACGGATCTCTTCGGCGAGCAGGCGGTGCTCTGCGGAGGTGTGTGCGCGCTGATGCAGGCCGGCTTTGAGACGCTGTGCGAGGCGGGCTATGACCCGAGAAACGCTTATTTCGAGTGTATCCATGAGATGAAGCTGATTGTGGATCTGATCTATCAGTCCGGATTTGAGGGAATGCGCTACTCCATCTCCAATACGGCAGAGTACGGCGACTATGTGACCGGACCGAAAATCATCACCGAGGAGACGAAGAAGACCATGAAGAAGATTCTCTCCGATATTCAGGATGGAACCTTTGCGAAGGAATTCCTTCTCGACATGTCACCGGCAGGACGCCAGGTACATTTCAAGGCGATGAGAAAGCTCGCGTCCGAGCATCCGGCGGAGAAGGTCGGGGCGGAGATCCGCAAGCTTTACAGCTGGAACAACGAGAGCGACAAGCTGATCAACAATTAATCTCTCATTCAAAGGGGAGTTTGCATTGCGCAAATTCCCTTTTTTTGTTATAATATTATCGTAGCAGCCGGTTTGCCGGAGAAAAGATGCGGATACTGTGGGGTGATCCTATGCCGATTCATAACCAATTATGCGGAATGGCCGTGATGTTTGTCATCTTATACATGTTTTTGCGCCAGAAGAGAATCGGTCTCTACACAGAAATGGTATTTCTGCGCACGCTTGTGATTACGATGATCTGCGTGACGCTGGATATTCTGTCGATTATTGCCATCTGGAACCGGGAGGCAATTCCGGGCTGGCTCCTGTCGTTTGTCTGCAAGTCCTACGTCGTGGGGCTGGTTTGGGTCGGGTATCTCGCCCTCACCTATGTCATGACAGATCTATACAGCGAACAGGATTATTACCGGAGCATAAGGATTCTGACGCTTATTGCGGCCTTAGAGTCTCTGGTCGTCTACTGTCTGCCGATTTCCTATCACGTGGACGGCAGTGTTATGTACACGGAAGGCCCCTGTATCCTGATGACCTATCTGTGCGCTCTGAGCTTTCTGGTGGCAACGATTGTCATGATTGTCAGCCATCACAGACAGATCGAGTCAAAGAGGCGGCTGGCGGCTGTGGTATGGATTGGCATGTGGGTGATTGCAGCGCTGGTTCAGTTTTTTAACAATCAGCTGCTTTTGGTCGGTTTTGCCGGTTCCCTCGGGATGATGTCGCTGTACTGTATTCTGGAGAATCCGGAGAACAATGTGGATCACAGGTTTGGCTGTTTTCACACGCACGCGCTGAACGCGTATCTGGAGCAGTGCTACGGGAGGAAGGAGCACAAAAGTGTCCTGTTCCTCGCGATCAACAACCGCCTGCGCAGGGATATCAGCATTGAGTCGTCGGATGAGTATCTGCACAAGCTGATCCGCTGGTTTCACACCATTCCGGATGTGAAGGTATTCAAAAACATTGACCGCGAGCTGGTGATTGTATTTCCGAATATGTCGGCGATGAGCGTAGCGTTTTCCAAGCTCCAGGAGACCTTTTATTATGACCATTTCTACAATCTGGAGCGGGAGAAGAAGCCCGTGACTGAGGGAAAGGAAAATTTTCCGGAAACGCTCTTTATCCTTTTTCCGGACACGCAGCTGATGGCGGGCATGGATGAGCTGGTGATGGTGCATCAGGCGCTATACGCGGAGAACTGTAACCGTGCGGACTCTCTGGTCTGCTATGTGAACGAGGCGGCGCTGAAAAAAATCCGCCTCGAGAACGATATTGTAAAGGAAATCAGGGACGCGCTGGAGGAGGATCGCGTGGAGGTGTTCTTCCAGCCGATCTACGAGGTGAAAAAGGAGACATTCCCCTCGGCGGAGGCGCTGATCAGAATCCGCCTGAGGGATGGTTCCTATCTCTCACCCGATGCGTTTATCCCGGCGGCGGAGTCGAACGGGCTGATTGAGCGGCTCGGGGAGCGCGTGCTGGAGAAGGTCTGTAACTTTTTGAAACGCTATGATCCGAAGATGCTGGGTATTCACTATCTGGAGGTCAATCTCTCTGTGGTGCAGTGCGGGCAGCGCAACCTTGCGGACCGCTATCTGGAAATCATGAGACGCCATGAGATCGAGCCATACTATATCAATTTGGAGATTACGGAGACGGGAACTGTGCTGTCGAAAAAGACCTTGCTCGCAAATATGAACCGTCTGATCCGGCATGGAGTGTCCTTCTCGCTGGACGACTTCGGCAACGGGCAGTCGAATCTGGACTACATGATTGATATGCCGGTTGCAGGCATGAAACTGGACATGAATATGACAAGGGCCTATTTTGAGGATCTGAAGGCCAGGATGGTGGTGCAGTCAACGATCCGCATGGCGCACGATCTGGACATGTTTCTTGTGGCGGAGGGAGTGGAACTGCAGGAGCAGTTTGAGGAGATGGTGAGACAGAAGGTGGATTACATACAGGGCTACTATTTTTCAAAGCCGTTGCCGGAAAAGGAGTATGTGGCTTTTTTACAGGCGCATCAGGCGGGGGTTCATTGACTTCTGGTTATCCATGAGGTACAATGGCATAAGTATGCAGAGTCAGAACAGGAAAAGGTGTAAAATGGAAGAGTTATACAATCACAAAACAATTGAGAAAAAATGGCAGAAATACTGGGAGGAGCATGAGACCTTCAAGACGGACGTATGGGATTTTTCAAAGCCGAAATACTACGCGCTTGACATGTTCCCCTATCCGTCGGGCGTCGGCCTTCATGCGGGGCATCCGGAAGGCTACACCGCTACGGACATTATGTCGCGGATGAAGCGGATGCAGGGCTATAATGTGCTCCATCCCATGGGTTATGACTCCTTCGGGCTGCCGGCGGAGCAGTACGCGGTCGCGACCGGAAATCATCCGGACGGCTTTACGCAGGAGAATATCCAGACGTTTTCCAGACAGCTGCGCGAGCTGGGCTTTGACTATGACTGGTCCAGGATGATCGCCACCTCGGATCCCAAATTTTATAAGTGGACGCAGTGGATTTTTAAACGGCTCTATGAGGCGGGCTACGCGAAGTATATCGACATGCCGGTCAACTGGTGCGAGGAGCTGGGCACGGTGCTCTCCAACGACGAGGTGATCGACGGAAAATCGGAGCGCGGCGGCTATCCGGAGGTGAGGCGCAATATGAAGCAGTGGGTGATTGAACAGCCTGCGTTTGCGGAGAAGCTTCTGGAGGGCTTAAACGAGATCGACTGGCCGGAATCAACGAAGGAGATCCAGCGCAACTGGATCGGGAAAAGCACTGGCGTGGAGGTGGATTTCGAGATTGTCGGCGGAGGAAAGTTCTCTATTTATACGACCTGTATTGAGACTATCTACGGCATCACCTTTATGGTGCTGGCGCCGGACGGAGAGATCGTCAGGGGACTTATGGATCGCGTGGAAAACCGGGAAGAGGTGCAGGCATACATTGATGAGACGCTAAAGAAAAACGACATGGACCGCACGGAGCTCAACAAGACCAAGTCCGGGTGTGCGCTGCGGGGCCTGTACGCCGTCAATCCGGTCAACGGCAGAGAGGTGCCGCTGTTTATCGGCGATTTCGTTCTGGCGAGCTACGGCACTGGCGCGGTTATGGCTGTACCGAGCCACGACCAGAGAGACTTTGAGTACGCTGTGGCGCATTCTTTGCCGATGATTCAGGTCATCGAGGGAAGGGATGTGTCCGCGTGTGCATTTGAAAAGCAGGATTATCTCGGCAGGGGCTGTCGGCTTATGAATTCCGGGGAGTTTACGGGTATGACGGTGGAGGAGGCCAAGGAGGCGATCACGGTCAAGCTGGAGGGGCTCGGCGTGGCGCGCCGGAAGGTCAACTACCACTTCCGCGAGTGGATTTTTGCCAGACAGCGCTACTGGGGCGAGCCGGTTCCCTGCGTCTACAGGGAGGACGGCAGTATCTGGTTTCTTCCGGACGAGGAGCTGCCTTTGATTTTGCCAAAGCTGGATGATTACCGGGGGAAGGGTGGCAAGGCGCCGCTGGAAAATGCGGTTGAGTGGAAGCAGTACGACAGGAACGGAGTGAAGGGCACGCGCGAGACCTCGACCATGCCGGGCTCCGCTGGTTCCTCCTGGTATTTCATGCGCTATATTGATCCGGACAACGAGAAGGAGTTCGCCGATCAGGAGCTCCTGAAGCACTGGCTTCCCGTGGATCTGTATGTGGGAGGGCCGGAGCACGCGGTGGGTCATCTGATGTATGCGCGAATCTGGAACCGCTTCCTCTACGACGAGGGCCTTTCTCCTGTCAAG
>CAZNQZ010000187.1:0-4744 GCA_964575245.1 uncultured Lachnobacterium sp.
CTCAAATTACTTACAAATCTATTTATACTTGTTTTTTTTAGATTTGTCAAGGAAAAAAGCCATATGAATCAACCAAAAATTCGTAATAAAAACCGTCATATTGCCGTCCATGTCATTAGATCCTTCAGCGTATTCAGGTTGTCTCTCTGCTGCTGCGACTGAATGAGCTCCCGAATCAGCTTCGTCAGCTTATCGCTTTCCGACTCAGAGCCCTGATTCTCGGATGTGGAAATCGGCGGCTCCTCCTGCTCGTCCTTCTTCAGCTCAATGACAATCGTAGCCTCCTTGGAATTGACATAGAGATTCCGTTTCCAGACATCGTAGCCGCTGGCGACAACCCCCAGGGAGTGCTCCCCATAGGTGATCGGCAGAGGTCCCGAGTAATCCATTTCTCTTCCGTCGATGATCAGAACCGCATCCTCCACATCAATGAGAAACCGGATCATGCCAACCTTCGGCCCCTCGCCCTTGAGCTCGTCCAAATCCACCGTAGTGGTCTCTCCGCGGTTGATCGTGACATCCCGGCTGCCGCCCCAGCCCTTGTTCGCCACAACGAGCCTGTAGGTGCCCTCCTCCACCGGCATCTGCATGTCCGGCGTAATCTCAGCAAAAATTTTGCTTCCGAGCTGCAGAAAGCTCCCCTCAAACAGCTCCGTATTGTCCAGCGCAAGCGTCCCCTGTCCGGTCGTGACGCTCACGGACAATATGCGCTTGTCCCGACCCACGACACGAATCGTATCCCCCTGGGCGACATCCGCCATAGCCACTACCCTGTCTCCGGAAAATACATAGGTACTGTCGTCATACATATAACGGCTGCCCGCGATCTCCAGCACCCTGCGCTCCTCCTCGATCGAAAAGCGCGTAATATTGTCGTAGGTCCAGACAGTATCGCTCACCTGTGCCTCGCGCAGGATACCTTCGCTGTCCACACTCCCGATGCTGATCACAGAGCCCTCCTCAAAGTTCATCACGGTCGTTCTTCCGCCGTACTTGTCATGAAAGCGCGTGCGCGTCCCGTAATAGTAGCGGTACTCCATGCCGTTGGCATAGCGGTATAAGCGCATGCTCTCCTCAATCTGGTCGATCTGGACGATCAGATACAGATCGCCGTCTGCCAAATCCGGCTCCTCCTGTACGCCGCTCTCCGTCACCACACTCTCAGACGGCTTTAACGAGCCATGGAAATAAGAAGATTGGTCCGACCGGTCATCTCCTTCCGCACATCCGCCCAGCCAGACGGCAAACAGAAGGAGCGCCGTCATATATGTAATTGCCCGATGATAAATGCTTTTCTTCCTCATATCCTTAGTATACAGTATTTTCAGACAATTGAAAACAATTTTTCTAAAAAAAAGCTTCTAATTTTTCCACATCCCTTCCGGAGAGAACCTTGTGGGAATTTGCGTAGTGATTCGCAATTTTCCAGAATTTTTCCGGAAATAGCAGCATCAGATAAAGCTGATGAATGTCCTCCTTCTCGAGCGGCCTCTGTGCCCGGTACTCCTCAATCAGACGCATTCCGAGTTCCCAGCTCCAGTTGTTTTTCTCCAGAAGCTTGCGTATGAAATTCGCCAGATCCGACACCGCCGGATTCCAGCACATGTTTTCAAAGTGTATGATACGAAAACCCTCCGGCGTTCGCACCACATTGTGCTGGTTCATATCCCCGTGGCAGAGGAGCATCTTCATGTCCTGCTGCTCTCCCAGAAACACGAGCGCCCGCCCCGCATCCGCGATAAAATGAGGATACTGCTCATGAAATTTCCGCTCAAACACATTTTTGCTCCTGCGTCCCTTGACATAATTTTTTAATTTCAAAAGCTCCCGGTAATGCCGCTCATAGGTCTGCTTGATATCATTGTGACCCGCCGCCATAAAATCCGGTATGGAGAAACTGCACCGCTCAACCACCGCATGAAACCCCGCCAGCTGACGGACAGCTCTGATCATGTCCCCCTCCCTTGCGGTTGAACACTCGCTCCCTCCGATATAGCTCTTAAGCCAGTAGCCCGAGTCATCTTCTGAGAGTGCCTCCCCCTCCCGGGTACAGGTGATCTGCTCCACCGGACAGCCCTCACTCTCCAGTCTCTGCAGCACCTCCATCAAAAAACGCGCCCGCTCCTTCGATCCGCGAAAGGGTACCAGAAGCTTCGCACCCTGATCCGTGTCACAGATGTATGCGCCTCTTCCCTTTGTAATCTGGTTAATCTTCAAGTCATATTGTTCCAATATTGTTTCCGGCTGATTATACAAAGAACCCCTCCCATACGAACAGAGTCAAAGGCCGCCCAAGGGCAAAGCCTATGTCTAATCATATGGAAGGGGTGACGAAATTATGTGCAAGAGCCAGCAACTTTTCCCTCGTATTGAGAGCGGGATCATCCAGAACCTGCTCAAACAGCGCGTCCAACACGGCCCCGAGCCCCGGCCCCGGCTCCATTCCCAGCTCGATCAGATCCCTTCCACCCACCGCGAGATCCTGCTTTCTCAGGCATTGACCCTCCTCCAGAAACCGGGCATATCTCCTTGTGAGCTCCTCCACATACTCCAGCTTTTCCTGCCTGTGGTAGAGGCTCTGTGCCAGAACATCCGCCCGCTTGACCGCCAGAAGATCCGGAATCCGCTCCTGCCCCACCCGGCTCACAAAACGGCGCAGGGCCCGCTCCTGAAGCGGCGGCCTCTCGTCGTGATAACGGACGAGGGCACAGACAGCCGCCGTCGTGTCATTGTCAAATTTCAGGCGCCTTAAAATCTGCCGCGCCATGTCCGCCCCCCGCTCCGGATGTCCGTGAAAGTGCTGTCTGCCTTTCTCATCCTCCGAGGTACACGCAGGCTTTGCCACATCGTGCAAAAGCACCGCCAGCCGCAGAACCCTGTCCCCCCGCACCTCCTGCAGGGCGTGAAGCGTGTGCTCCCCCACACTGTAGCAGTGGTGCTTATTGTTCTGCGGAGCCCTCATCATTTCGTCAAGCTCCGGCAGAAAAACCGCCGTAAGTCCCAGCTCCCAGGCCCGTCTCAGGCCCTCGGGGTGATCTGAGACAAGAATCTTTATCAGCTCCGCCTGAATGCGCTCCGCGCTGACCTTTGCCAGTGTACCGGAGAGCTCCCGAACCGCCTGCGCCGTGTGCTCCTCTATCGAAAAGTCCAGCTGGGCGGAAAAGCGCACTGCCCGCAGCATGCGCAGCGCATCCTCCGCAAAGCGCTCCCGGGCATCGCCCACACAGCGGATGATATTGCGCGCCAGATCCTTTTCTCCCTCAAAGGCATCGACCAGACCGCGCTCCTCATTGTACGCCATCGCGTTGATTGTAAAATCCCGCCTCTTTAAATCCTCCAGCAGACTGTCCGTATAAGTGACCCCGTTCGGGTGGCGGCCATCCGTATACTCTCCGTCAATCCGGTAGGTTGTCACCTCATAGCCCACACGGCCAATCATCACCGTGACCGTGCCATGCTCAATGCCCGTGTCAACGGTGCGGGAAAATAAAGACTTCACCACCTCCGGCTTCGCAGAGGTGGTGATATCCCAATCCTGCGGGACGCGCCCGAGCAGCGCGTCCCGCACACAGCCTCCCACGGCGTATGCGTCATGCCCCGCCGCCCGAAGGCTGTTTATGATTTGATTGACCGATTTCGGAAGCTTCATTTTCACTCCTAGTACGCCTTTCCCCAGTACACAAGCCTGTGCGCCGGTCTGCCGCAGCAGACGCACTTGTCGGCAATCTGCTCCTTGTCGTGGAACGGCAGGCAGCGGCTGGTCACGGAAAGCTCCTCCTTGATTTTGTCCTCGCAGGCCTGATCCCCGCACCACATCCCGCGGATGAATCCCGGCTTTGCCTCCGCAATCTCCTTAAACTCCGCATAGTCGCGGGCATCCCAGATGTGAGCATCCCGATGCGCCTTTGCCCGCTCGAACATATCCCTCTGCATCTGGTCTAAGAGCAGGGGGATGCGCTCCTGGAGCTCATCCAGCGACACGGTAATTTTTTCCCTTGTGTCCCGGCGCACCACCACGCACTGGTTTTCCTCGATATCCTTCGGCCCCAGCTCCACGCGCAGCGGAATCCCCCGCATCTCCTGCTCCGCAAATTTCCATCCCGGACTCTTGTCCGTGACGTCAATATTCACACGGCAGACCGTTTTCAACCTCCCCTTCAGCTCCTGTGCCTTCTCCGTCACGCCCTCCCGGTGCATCTGGATCGGGATAACCATCACCTGCTGGGGCGCCACAAGAGGCGGCAGAACCAGCCCGGAGTCATCCCCGTGCACCATAATGATCGCACCGATCAGGCGGGTCGTAACGCCCCATGAGGTCTGATGAACATAGGCAAGCTGATTGTCCTTATCGGCGAACTGAATGCCGAAGGCCCGCGCAAAGCCGTCGCCGAAATTGTGGCTTGTCCCGGACTGCAGCGCCTTGCCGTCGTGCATCAGCGCCTCAATCGTGTAGGTCGCCTCCGCTCCGGCGAACTTCTCCTTCTCGGTCTTCTGCCCGCGGACCACCGGAATCGCCAGAAACTCCTCACAGAAATCTGCGTACACATTCAGCATCTGCACGGTGCGCTCCTCCGCCTCCTGGGCCGTGGCATGCGCAGTATGTCCCTCCTGCCACAAAAATTCGCGCGAGCGAAGAAACGGCCGCGTCTCCTTTTCCCAGCGCACAACCGAGCACCACTGGTTATACACCTTAGGCAGATCGCGGTAGGAATGTATCTCATTTTTATAGAAATCACAGAACAGC
>CAZNQZ010000188.1:0-4731 GCA_964575245.1 uncultured Lachnobacterium sp.
CCAACGTCTGTCCGGCCACTCTCTGTTATTATACTCTGTTCGGGGAGAATTTCCAAGTGTTATTTTATAATCTGTATATCATGCCTAAAAATGTCGGAGTCCTTTGGGATAATGATTCTTTATGATGCCGGAGGTGGATTTGCCCCAGCCGACGCTGTAGCCGTCCACCGTGATCAGTATCCATCCGTTGTGTGTGTCGGCGCGCAGGGTCTGTCCGCTCAGGTAGGCGCCAATTTCCGGGTCGGCGGAGGATAGGCTGAGCGTCTGGCTGGCGGACTCCGGGGACAGGGCCAGAGCCAGTGCGTGGCTTGGCTCAAAGCGGTTTTTCTTTATTGTGCCGAGGTGCAGACCCGGGCGCAGTACCTTTAAGCCGCGGATGGATGGGGCCTCCTCTGGCAGGAGATAGAGCTGTTCGCCAAAGCGGATCATCTTGCCGGAGGGTGCGGCGCGCAGGAAGGCGTCCCGGAATTCGGCATATTCCCGGAGATCCTGTTCCGAAAGGCCCGGTTCTCTTCCCGCGGGCCCGAGACCATGAAAAGGGGAGCCGGAGCCGTCGGCCTTTAGCAGGAGGGCGAGAAAATGACCCTCTCCGCGCAGACGATGCGGGAAGAGGCGGATGGTGTCTGACAGGCCGGGGGCCGGATCGGGAACCCATTTCGGATTTCCTGCGGACATGCCGGGACCGCGCGTGAGCGGCGCGATGGTAAATTCCGGGTGGCTGCGCAGAAAGCGGCTGATGACGCCCTCATTTTCCTCGGGGGCAAAGGTGCAGGTGCTGTACATCATGCGCCCGCCGGGGCGAAGCATCGAGGCGGCGCATGAGAGGATCGCGAGCTGCCGGTCTGCGCACAGGGAAACCTGCGCAGCGCTCCACTCGTCGCAGGCGCTTTCGTTTTTTCGGAACATACCCTCGCCGGAGCAGGGGGCATCCACCATGATGCGGTCAAAATACCCCTCAAAGTGCATCGCGAGGTTCTCCGGAGTCTCATTTGTCACGATGCAGTTTTGGATGCCCATCCGTTCAATATTTTCCGACAGGATTTTGGCACGACCGGGATGGATTTCGTTGCTGATCAGAAGCCCCTGCCCCCGCATCGAGGCGGCAATCTGCGTGCTCTTTCCGCCGGGGGCGGCGCACAGATCCAGAATCCGTTCGCCCGGAGCAGCTTTTAAGTTAGCGGCGCTTGCCATGGCGCTTGCCTCCTGAATATAGTAGACACCCGCCGCGTGGCAGGGGTGTTTGCCCGGCTCCTCCCCAGCTCCGTAGTAGAAGCCGCACGGCTCCCATGGGACGGGGGTCAGTGTAAAGGGGGCGTGGGCGTAAAACTGCGCGATGTCCGCCTTCAAAGGGTTCACCCGCAGTGCGTAAATGCGTTCCTGATTGTAGCTTTCGAGGAATGCCGGATACTCTTCGCCGAGCATTCCGCTCATTCTTTCCAGAAAATCCTTTGGCAGCATATGTCTCACCTGTTATATCTAGATTTAATAAAAATTTTTTAAGGGAAACGAAGATTTAATCAGCGTTTCCTTAGATCCTGTGTCCGCCGCCACCGCCGCTGTGACCACCGCCGCTGTGTCCGCCGCCGCCGCTGTGTCCGCCACCGCTGCTGGAGCTCGGGGGGCTGTAGACTCTGGTCTGATGTGTGAAGCGCGCGTTGGCGTTATGTACCTGGAACTTGGTGTAGGTTCCCGTGAGTACCTGCTGGATATTCGCCTTTTTCTGGCGGGACACGCAGATAAGGATGATGTAGTTGGCAATCAGCGCGACAATGACTGCCAGCAGGGCGCTGCAGATGTATTTCATCGGCTCGGCGATCCGACGTCCTTTCATGAGCGCAAGTACCTGTTCCATCGTCTTGTAGGAGCAGCTGTAGTAATCATAGTTGTGCGCCCCTGTCGCATATCGGTAGGTGTTGTCTGTGATGGAGTAAGCCTTCGAGTCGGTAATGGTCCTTCTGGCAGCCCCGTCGCTGTATAAAAAGATTTCGTTCAGGCAGCGGTCGATGACAAATAAGGTGCCGCTGGTGTGTGGACCGAAGCACTCATCAAAATAGGCTCCGGCAAAATCCTCCGTGCTGTAGTGGCTGTGGTCGGTGGTGGTCACGACAGCCACATTGCAAAATGCCGTTATCTCTTCCATGAGGGAATGCAGGGAGCGGATCTCCTGGTCGGAGAAGTAGCTGGCCCTGTCGTCGATGATGAGGCGGTTGCCGGTTTCCGGATTTGTATCCGTAATGCGCACCTTCTCATCGCCTGACGCGCTGTTGGCGCGGATGATACAGGTGTTCACGGAGAGGGCGGCCAGCAGGCAGACGGCAGCGGCCAGCATGACGCCGACGCGTTTTACGGCAGCGGATATTCTGTTTTTACGCACGGTCATCACCTCCTGTCCGGTCGAACTGCGGCAGACGCCGGGTGGACAAAATATTGTAGCAGCGGATGAGATCCCAGATACACAATCCGACTGCACTCAGGCCCAGAATTGCGGCAAAGTAGTAGTACAGGTCAAAGACCGGATGCAGAATGAGCATGAGAGCGCAGACGACAATTGCCGAGATGGCTGCGGTGCACCCGATCACTCCCCTTGTCCCGGAGCCGCCCCGGGGCTGGCCTGCCTTGCGCTGCCAGTTTCGGTACTGTACACCCCGGTCGTCGGCTCCGGTATCCTTCCGGTGGATACTTCTCAGTTCTGACGCATAGAGGATCAGGGTCAGTATTGCCAGAACGAAGGTAAAGGTGACCAGCGTCCTCGGCAGCAGGGTAAACAGCATAAAAAAGAAAAACAGCGGAATTGACAGGAGCAGGGAGCTCAGGAAATATTTGTGCAAAGCGACCGGCACATCCGCAGAAATCTTTCCGGTCTGCCCGTTGATCGTCACATATGCCACGCGGTCACGCTTGCGGTAAGACATGAACCAGACCGGAAACATCGTGCTGTCAATGGCCGCTGTCTTTGTTCCAAGCAAAGGGGCTGCTTTGGCGTCGTTGATCGAGAGTCCTGTAAACTGTTTTTGTTTGTGGAGCTGCCTTATGCTCTCCCCGGTGGCGGAGCCTTCCGCCTCCTGTTGGTAAACCGACGCCGGGACATCCGCGACGTCTGCATAGAAACCGCTCAGATAGGCAGGGGTGAAGGACTGCATACCCTTTAAGTCATAGGGGGCAAGGGTCTCGCTGATGTTGTCCGCAAAAGAGGATGAGGCGTCGTAGGAGAGGCCCTTGTAGTAGGCGTCCAGAGTTCCCTCCAGATTATAGTGGTCGGTGATCAGATAGTTTCCCTGGCGGTATTTCTTCTTGGCGGGGACCGACAGCGGCCCCTGCTGAGTGATATAGAAGGCCCAGTAGGGCATGTAGATCCCGCGGAAGCTGTCGATGCATTTTGGGTCTTTCAGCTCCTTCGGGGCAAAAATTGCCTTTTTCATAAACTCGAAGTAGGCCTGTTTGCAGTCTTCCTTCGTCTTGCGAAACGGGATGATGAAATTCGGACGTTTTTCGTGGCGGAGCCTGCTGTAGAGGATTGTTGAGGCCCCGCAAAAGCTGCAAAATTCGGCGGCTGAGTTGTCGGTACTCAAAATTTCCCCCCCGCACTGGGGACAGGTAAAGATCGTCGCTTCGAAATCAATCTCCGCGGTATGGATTTCTTCCGCGTCGCTTTTTTTGTCCTCAAAGGCGTAGGGATCATAGCGCTCATGACAGAAGTCACATAATAGTTTCTGGGAGGAAATGTCGAATTTAACATTGCCGCCGCAGCCTGGGCATGAAAACATGCGGGTCTCCTTTCTGTGTCTGGGGGATTGTCTTTCTGTGGCAATCCGTTACTATTCTACCTGAATATCGTAATACATTTTGCGCTTTCCGTAAACGAAAATATGTTT
This sequence comes from uncultured Lachnobacterium sp., assembly GCA_964575245.1. Lineage (GTDB taxonomy): Bacteria > Bacillota > Clostridia > Lachnospirales > Lachnospiraceae > Roseburia. Next base: position 3,873 of record CAZNQZ010000188.1, read on the forward strand.
TTTATGTAGAAAGTTGTGTTTGCATGTGATATACTTGCCCCGGTGAGGAAAAAAATATGGATTATTTAAAAGCAAATTATCACACGCATACCTGGCGCTGCCAGCACGCGTCCGGGTCTGAACGGGAGTATATCGAGGAGGCTGTCCGCATGGGGATTGAGGAGCTTGGCTTTTCCGACCATGTGCCATGCCCGTTTCGGAGCGGCTATGTGTCCCACGTGCGGATGAAAATGGAGCAGGCGCCGGAGTACGTGGACTGTATTCGCAGGCTCGGAGAGGAGTACAGGGACCGGATTCGCCTGTATGTGGGGTTTGAAGCAGAGTATGACAGGAATTTTCATGAGGATCAGATGTACCTGTTCCGGATGCTGGACTGCGATTACCTGATTATGGGACAGCATTATTTGGGCGGCGAGGATATTGGGCCATATACCGGCGCACCCACGGAGGACGATGAACGGATCAGGGAGTATGTGGACACAGTCATTGAGGGAATGGAGACGGGGCATTATCTCTACCTTGCGCATCCGGATCTCATAAACTACCGGGGACTGGACTCGGTGTATGAGTGGGAGATGACGAGGTTATGCCGGGCGATGGCAGAGATGGATATCCCCCTGGAGCTCAATATGCTCGGGGCGGTTGAGGGGAGAAATTATCCGGCGGACCGCTTCTGGCGGATCGCGGCAGAGGCGGGCTGCAGGGTAATCCTCGGTCTGGATGCACACAGCAGGGAACAGGTGGAAAATCCGCAGGTATATTTGAAATGCATGAAATTGGCGGAAAAATATAATCTTAAATTAATAAACAGACTCAGCTTGTGAAGAAAATGACTCGTAAAAATATTGACAAAACGCAC
>CAZNQZ010000189.1:0-4725 GCA_964575245.1 uncultured Lachnobacterium sp.
TAAATATTATTGCCTACCGCAGTCAGTACGGCTCGGCGAACCCGTCGCTCATTGTGGGACCGGCGATACTTGCCACTGCGGTTTCCACTGGCGCGGCTGTTCTGTTTATCAAGCTGCGGCATCTTCTGTGCAGAGGAGGGCGGCGCTCATGAAAATCATTCTCTATCTCTCTGAGGCAATTATCCCGCTGATCATTGTCTATATTGTGGGGATCGGCATATCCCGGCGACAGCATGTGTATGAGGACTTTCTGGACGGGGCAAAAAGCGGCCTGCGCACAGTTGTGGAAATTATGCCGACGCTCATCGGGCTCATGGTGGCGGTGGGTGTTCTGCGCGCCTCCGGATTTCTGGATTATTTGTCCCGCATACTCGGAAAGCTCATGCAGTTCACCAATTTTCCCACAGAGCTGCTGCCGCTCATCATAGTAAAGATGTTCTCGTCCTCCGCGTCCACCGGTCTGCTGCTGGATCTGTACAAATCCCACGGGACGGACTCCCAGCTCGGCCTGATTGCCTCCATCCTCTCGAGCAGCACGGAGACGGTGTTCTACACGATGAGCGTGTACTTTGTGACAGCGAAGGTGACAAAGACGCGCTATACTCTGGCGGGGGCTTTGATTGCCACCCTGGCGGGAACAGTGGCGAGCATTGTGCTGGCAAACTGGATGTAGTGCATAATATACTATTATATTGATACTTCCACCCGATTGGCTTGACACTTCCTGAAAATCGAAGTATGATTTAAGAGGAGAGGGGGGAAGCTTATGCGTTATGATAAAAAGGGACGTATTGCCGCTGTCGCGGCTTTTTCAATTCTGTTTTTTGCTCTTGCATCCTGTGGGGATTCCAGCGTTTCCGGTGAGCTTCCGGTGGTGAAGCTGTCGGTCTGGTGTCCGGAGGAGGAGCGGGAGCTCATGTCTGAGATGGTCGATTCCTTCTGCGAGGAGTACGGGGATGAGGCAGTGTTCAAGATTACCGTGAGTGCGGAGAGTGAGGAGACCTGCAGGGATACGGTTCTTGCCGCCCCCAAAAATGCGGCGGATGTCTATGCGTTCGCGGCGGATCAGTTTGAGTCCCTGCGCCGGGGCAATGCACTGCTGCCCGTCACGCGCAATACCGAACAGATCATTGCCGACAACGGCGGCGCGGACAACGGGGCCATCGCGGGAGCGAGTCATGATGGCGTTCTCTACGCATATCCGAAAACCGCCAGCAACGGTTATTTTCTCTATTATAATAGCGCTTACCTCACGGAGGAGGATGTCAAGACCTTCGATCAGATGCTGAAGGTAGCCGCGCAGAACAACAAAAAAATATCCATGGATTTTACCAGCGGCTGGTACACCTATTCCTTTTTCAAGGGGGCGGGCCTGAGCGTCAACCGCAATGAGGACGGTGTGACCAATTCCTGCGACTGGAATTCGACGACGAACCCCATCAAGGGCGTGGACGTGGTGAACGCTATGATAAGGATTGCTTCAAACAGGGCATTTCTCAACGGCACTGACAGCAATTTCTGCGCCGGGGTTGAGGATGGCTCTGTGATTGCCGGGGTGAACGGCACCTGGAACGCCAGCTTTGTGGAGAAGGCGTGGGGCGAGCATTATGCGGCGGCGCCCCTTCCCACCTACACGGTTGCGGGGCAGCAGGTGCAGATGCACAGCTTTGAGGGTTATAAGTACGTCGGGGTGAGCGCGTACACAGACACGCCCGACTGGTCGATGGCCTTTGCAGAGTGGATCACGGACGAAAAAAACCAGATGCGGCGCTTTCAAGTGAAGGGCGAGGGCCCTTCCAACGTCCGGGCGGCGGCCTCCCCGGAGGTTCAGGCAGCGCCCGCCCTTGCCGCACTCATTCGGCAGTCCGAGTACGGGCATTTGCAGGATGTGGCGGACACCTTCTGGACTCCCACCAATATGCTGGGTACGGTGATTGTGTCGGGCAACAGCGACGGCAGGGATCTTCAGGAGCTTCTGGATGAGATAACAGCGCAGATTACGGCCTTGCCAAAGGCTGCTCAATAACCGGTCGGATCAATGCCCTATGGAAGTGAGGTGAGCTTTGCTTGATACTTTCGCGTAAAAAGTTGAAGAGTATCCCCATAAAAATATTTGTCACTGTGCTGCTGGCGGGAGTTATCAGCATTGTCGGGGAAATTGCTTTGAAATACAGCATTGACAAGCTCTCGGAAAATTATACGGAGATCATTGAGGAGCATAGCGTCAACAATGCCTATGCGGATGATATCAGCGTGCTGCTTTACCGGCATCAGGCGATTGCGGCGAATCATGTCACTGCGGACGGGGAGGCGGACTATGAAAAATACGAGGCGGAGGCGGCGGAGATTGAAGAACAGCTGAGGGGTCTGATGGATGAATTTGGGGAGCGCATGACCGGGGACCGCCGGGAACAGCTCTACCACAGTGTCTACTCGGACTACCGCAGCTATCTGCAGAACTCGCAGATTGCATTTCAGTTCAGCCGTCAGGGAGATAAACAGACAGCCTCCTATTATACGCTCAATGTCATGGACGAATTTTTATCTACAGCCAATCAACACATCGGGGAGCTGCGGGAGTACACGCTGGGCGAGATGGAGAAGGCGCGGGAGCGCATGAACTATTACATGAGAGCCGCCCGCATCAATGAGGTGATCTGTATCAGCGTTATCGCGGCGGCTATTGTGGTCTGTATCATTTACTGTGTGAAGATTACGGCGGATCTGGACCGGCACAAGGAGCATCTGGAGGAAGAGGTAGAGCGCAAGACGAGGGATCTGCGGGCTCACAGCGAGAGGATGATCGAGCTGCAGAACAACACGATTATCGGCATGGCAAATCTTATTGAGAGCCGGGACGGGGACACCGGAGAGCACGTTAAGCGCACCAGCAAATATGTGTCCATGCTCGCGGAGACCGCAAAAGACAGAGGTCTGTACCCCGAGCTTTTGAACGATGACTATATTGAGCTTATGATCAAGGCGGCGCCCATGCATGATATCGGCAAGATTGCCGTTCCGGACAGTATTCTGCAAAAGCCCGGAAAGCTGACTCCGGAAGAATTTGATCGGATTAAGTCTCATGCGGCGGAGGGCGGCAGGATTATTCGAGAGGTGCTCGGCAGCATTGAGGAGCGGGAGTACGTGGATATCGCGGTCATGGTTGCCTCCGGACATCACGAGAAATGGGACGGCAGCGGCTATCCGGAGCATCTGAGCGGGGAAGATATCCCGTTGTGCGCCCGGATCATGGCGATTGCCGACGTGTTTGACGCGCTCATTTCCAAGCGCTGTTACAAGGAGTCCATGTCATTGGATGAGGCGTTTACGATCATCGCAGAGTCGGCGGGGACACACTTTGATCCGGTGCTGGCGGAGCTCTATGTTTCGCTTCGCCCGGAGATTGAGGCCTATCTGTCAGGGCAGTCCGCCTGAATATGAGGGTTATGTGGGAGGATATTATGGAAACAGTGGAACAGTTTTTGGAGTGGGTGAAGGAGTCGGAGAATATCGTCTTTTTTGGCGGTGCGGGAGTGTCCACGGAGAGCGGAATCCCGGATTTTCGGAGCGTGGATGGACTGTACAATCAGAAGTATGATTATCCGCCGGAGACGATCTTAAGCCATACCTTTTACCGGAATCATCCGGAGGAATTTTATCGGTTTTACCGGGACAAGATGCTCTGTCTCGACGCGGAGCCGAACATTACGCACTTAAAGCTGGCGGAGCTGGAGCAGGCGGGTAAGCTTACAGCCGTTGTGACGCAGAATATCGACGGCCTGCACCAGAAGGCGGGCAGCAAAAAGGTCATGGAGCTGCACGGCAGCGTGCTGCGCAATTACTGTGAGCGCTGCCATGAATTTATGTCGGCGGAGGACATTCTGCACTCCGAGGGCGTGCCCAAATGCCCCGCCTGCGGCGGCTCTGTAAAGCCGGACGTGGTGCTCTACGAGGAGGGGCTGAACCAGAAAACCCTGCAGGATGCGGTGTACTATATCAGTCATGCAGACATGCTCATTGTAGGAGGCACCTCGCTCGCGGTGTACCCGGCGGCGGGCCTTATCGACTATTACAGCGGAAACCGGCTGGTGCTGATCAACAAATCCGCCACGCCGATGGACCGGAAGGCGGATCTGCTGATTCAGGACGGATTGGGCAATGTATTCTCACGGATCGAGGTGTAGCGTATGAATCAGTACAACTATGAGGTGGGAGATATTGTCCGCCTGAAAAAGCCCCACCCCTGCGGGAGCCACGAGTGGGAGATTCTGCGTGTGGGGGCGGATTTCCGGCTCAAATGTGCGGGCTGCGGGCATCAGGTGATGGTGCCCCGGACGCTGGTGGAGAAGAATACGAGGGGGCTGCATAAGCCGGATGCGGGAGAGTGAATTGCGTTCGGTAAAAAAACACTTGCAGTTTTGTCAAAAACATGGTATCATCTATTTTCGTGATAACTTAATTTTCCTTGCTCACAGCGCGGCTGTGGGCCAGAGACCAAAAGGAGGTAAATTCGCATGAACAAGTATGAATTAGCACTCGTTGTCAGTGCAAAGATCGAGGACGATGCGAGAGCAGCGGTCGTTGACCGGGCGAAGGAGTACATTACCCGCGCCGGCGGCACTGTGACAGAGGTGGAAGAGTGGGGCAAGAAAAAGCTTGCCTACGAAATCCGGCATATGTCCGAGGGGTTCTACTACTTCATTCAGTTTGACGGGGCGACGACTG
>CAZNQZ010000190.1:0-4691 GCA_964575245.1 uncultured Lachnobacterium sp.
CTCGTCAATTCGCTCCCTGTTCTCAATATCCCGCCGCAGGCTGATATTTGCGCTTTTTAATTCAGAAATGGTGTTCTCCAGTGTCTCCGACAGAAGATTCACCGAATGTCCCAGCTCGTCAATTTCCCTGCTGACGCCGCGGCTGCTCCGATACTTCGCCTCAAAATCCAGCTCGCTCATCTGTCCTGAGATACCGGAAAGCGCACGGATCGGCTTAGAGATGCTGCGCGACATGATGACAATCACAAAAATACTGATGACAATTGCAAGCGCGCTCACCATGATAAAAAAGTGGTTGGTGATGGACGCGCTCTCCCGGATGCTCTCCAGCGCCGTCCGCATATAAACGCAGCTGCCGTCCTCCAGAACTCCCCACAGGACAAGAAAATCCGAATTCAGGCGTGTGTCGGTCTGTCGCTGCAGCACGTAGGTATCCCCCTGCTCCAGCACGGTGAATTTGTTCCTGCTGCGCCCATAGAGCAGCTCCTCAAGCTGCATTTGCAGGCGCTGGGCATCACTGTAGGAGGTGCGCAGGAGAAAGCCGTTCGGATCGCTGATCAGAATATTGATATTGCCGTTTGCACAGATCGTCTCAAAGGTGATGTCAAACGCCGCCGAGTCCATGGTATCGCTCCTGCTCGCCTGATTAATCCGTGCATAGCCTCTGAGCAGCTCCCGCTCCTTCTGATAGGTATAATACCGCTCCAGAAAGGTGTCATTGAAAAACCAGCACAGAAACACTGTGCCGGCCACAATTCCGATCATAATAAAAACCAGCTGCCCGGTCAGGGACAGCCTCCTTTTTTTTACCTGCATCCCTTCACCTCGAATTTATAGCCCATTCCCCAGATCGTCCGTATATATTCCCCCTTCTCCCCCAGCTTGCTCCGAAGCTTTTTCACATGGGTGTCAATGGTTCTGGCATCTCCGAAATAATCATAGTCCCAGACACTGTTCAGAATTCTCTCCCGCGAGAGCGCAATTCCCTCGTTGTCCATGAAATATTCGAGCAGCTCAAACTCCTTAAAGCTCAAATCCACCGACTGTCCGTCGACCGTGACCTGATGGGCCTCCTTGTCTACCACGATCCCTCCGGCGCTTTTGACTGACGTCTCCCCGCCCGCCTTGCCCGACCGGCGCAGGATTGCTCCGACCCTGGCCACAAGGATCTTCGGGGAAAAGGGCTTGGAAATGTACTCATCCACGCCGAGACCGAAGCCCATGAGCTCGTCGCTCTCCTCTCCCTTTGCGGTCAGCATGATAATCGGTGTGCGCGATGTCTCACGAATTTCCCTGCACACATCCCAGCCATTGATTTTTGGCATCATAACATCCAGGATGACAAGCACAATGTCTTTATTTTTATAGAAAACATCCAGAGCTTCCTCCCCGTCTGACGCCTCCAGGACCTCATAGTTTTCCCGCGTAAGAAAATCCCTGACCAGCTTGCGCATGCGGCTCTCATCGTCCACCACAAGAATTTTGAGTTTTTCCATCGTTACACCTCCGGCAGATTGTCCAGCGCCCCTGCCTCGTCCAGAGCCCGCTCTCTCTCGATCAGCTCGCTCTCGCGCTGATTCAGCTCCTTCTCCCACTGTTCATAGCGGTCGATCAGCTTGTTTTCATAGTTCAGAATTGTGATGTTGTCATCGCTCAGCGAAATGATCACGAAAACTCCGATGAGAGAGACTGCAAACACGACGGCAAAGAAAGTGCTGATCAGAAAGAGCTTGTGGTAATCCCTCCGCGGCGCAGGCACTGTCTCCTCTTTCCCGACGGTTTTCTCCTTCCCGGCGGTTTTCTCCTTCCCGGCGGTTTTCTCCCTCACCGCGGTTTTTTCCTCCGGGGCGGGTCCCTCCTCCCCGGGCGGCTGCTGTTGCCGGTAAACCGGAAGCGGATAAAGCTGCTCGCCGCGGATATAGGGGATCGTCAACAGATAGCTGCGCAGCTCCTCCAGAAAGGCGATACCGACCGGAGTCGAGAAGATCTTCTTCTCAATCAAACGGTTGTACAGCTTGAGCACAGCGTCCGGATCATCCATATCGTTGCGCACTTTCATATATTTAATTCCCTCGGCCTCTCTGCCTGCGAGACGCGCTTCCTCCTCCGTCCCGAAGGCAAATCCTTCTACCCTGTATTTCATAGCTGCCGCTCCTCCGGTTGACGGGAAACCCTTTGTGTCCTCTGATTAATCAGGCTGGCGAGGTAGCCCGCCCCATAACCGTTGTCAATATTGACGACGCTGACTCCGCTTGCACAGGAACTCAGCATCGATAACAGCGCCGCCTTTCCCCCCTTCGCCACACCGTAGCCCACGCTGGTGGGCACCGCGATCACCGGGCATTGCACCAGACCGCCTGTCACGCTCGCGAGAGCGCCTTCCATCCCCGCGATGACGATCACCACATTGGCACACATCAGCAGATCCAGATGCGCCAGCAGGCGGTGAATTCCCGCCACCCCGGCATCGTAAAGACGCTCGACGCGATTGCCGAGCACCTCCGCCGTGAGAGCGGCCTCCTCCGCCACCCGAAGGTCGCTGGTGCCCCCAGTCACAATGACGATCCTTCCGTCCCCGACGGGCTCCGGCATCGGACCGACAATGCCGATACGCGCATCCGGATAATAGGTAAGCGGCAGCTCCTGCGGCAGCGCAGAAGCCTTCCGCCTGGACATGCGGGTGATTAAAACGGTTTTCTGGCCCGCATCCAGCATTGCACGCGCGATCCCTCCGATCTGCTCTGCCGTCTTGCCCGCGCCGTAAATCACCTCCGCGACCCCCTGGCTGAGCTCCCGGTGGGTATCGACCTTCGCGTAACCGATGTCCACAAACGGCGCAACCCTGATCTGCCTGGCGGCGTCCTCAATATTCACTTCCCCGGATTTCACTGCGCGCAGCAGCTGTCTCAATTCTTCTTCTTTCATGTCCTGTTTCCTAGTGATCGTCCCGCTCCGCGATCTCTCCTGACTGATAGGCGTTAATCAGCCCCTTGAGCTCCTCGATGCGGTCCTTCATCCGCCTTCCGTAATCCGTGTCTCCCACGAGTATCCTTTTGTCCATGTACTCCACAGCCTCCCGCTTGGAAACCATATCCATCTCGTCCTTCACGGAGAATGTGGAAAAGTCGAGGGGCTGATGCGCAGACAGCGTCAGACCGTAGGAATTGTATGTCAGTGTGTAACCCGCAATCCCCGTCTTGCGGCGGTAGGTCTTGGAAAACCCGCCGTCGATCAGGATCAGCCTGCCGTTGCACTTGACGGGGCTCTCCCCCGCCAGCCGCTCCACCGGCACATGGCCGTTGATGATATGAACCCGATCCCCCTCCAGACCGAACTCCTTTAAGATCTTCTCCGCAGTCTCCGGCTTGTCGAGGAGATGATAGTATGCATTTTTACTCTCGTGGTGCATCTTTTTGTCATCCAGAAAATAGCGCTCAAAGGTGGCCATCTTGCTGCGCCCGTACAGCGGGGAATTCGGCGCTGTCCAGATATAGTAGATCATGTCCCTGCCGCGTTCCCGCTCCTTTTTGTCGCGCGAGAAAAACGCCTTGCGCACATAGGACTCGAGCACGTCGTAGAGCGCCTTGCCCGAGTATTCCTTCCCGAACAGCTCCACCTTCGCAAAGCTGCCGTCCACATCCATGGGGACACAGCCGTGGTAGAGCAGGTTGCCATTGTAGATGCGGTACATGCTGCCCTTTTTTAATAGCAGGCGCACATGGCGCTGGAGCTTCTCACAGTGCACAAAGGACGACTTGAGGCGCTTCATGACCTCCTCCTCCTCCTCCGTCAGCTCATAGGGGTGTTCCGGATCGACGGTGGGAAAATAGGTGTCCGTCATCGGGTAGAGCCTGCCGTCGATCTCAACTGTCTTGTTTTTATAGTCGATGCGGTGCAGAAGGCAGCGGTTCTCCATGCCAAACTCCGGGTACTTGTGCACAAACTGACCCTCCAGCTTAAAGCGCAGAACGGCGATCGCCTTGTGCATCTTCCGGTTCATCTCCGTCTCCTTCTTGCTCCGTTCCTCCTCCGTGGTATCCTTGAGCACGAAGCGCTCACAGGGATCGTCCTTATAGGCATCCATTGCAAAGGTCGCAAGGGGCACCATATTGATCCCGTAGCTCTCCTCCAAAAGCCCCAGATTTCCATAGCGGATACTGGTGCGGATGACGGTTGCAATACAGGCGAGCTGGCCGGCGGCAGCCCCCATCCAGACAATATCGTGGTTGCCCCACTGGATGTCAAAGGAGTGATACTTCTCCAGACTGTCCATAATCAGATCCGGCGACGGGCCCCGGTCATAGACATCCCCCAGGATGTGCAGATGGTCAATGACAAGGCGCTGGATCAACTCCGCCAGGGCGATGATGAAATTCTCCGTCTGCCCCAGCTCCACGATGGAATCCACGATCGCCTCGTAATACGCCTCCTTGTTGAGTACCTCCTGTTTCTCCGTAATCAGCTCCTCGATCACATAGGCGTAGTCCTCCGGCAGCATCTTGCGCACCTTGGAGCGGGTGTACTTTGAGGAGACCGTCTTGCAGACCTCAATCAGGCGATAGAGAGAGATCCGGTACCAGTTGTCGATATCCCCCTCCTCCTGCTTGATCTGCTCCATCTTTTTCTGAGGATAGTAAATCAGCATCGCGAGCGACGCCTTGTCGGAGGTGCTCAAGGTGTGGCCAAACACG
>CAZNQZ010000191.1:0-4350 GCA_964575245.1 uncultured Lachnobacterium sp.
CGGCGGCCTTTTGTCCTCTGCTTTTCTGTGGTATCTCGGGCGGATTGTGGCGGGGATGGGGACAGATCTCATCTCCTTTATGGAGCAGAGCGTCCCGGCATGGCTGACAAAAATCACACTTTTATTTCTGAGCTTTCACGCGATGCTGGAGGCAGGGTTCGGCGCGTATATTTTTTCCGATGTGATGAAGCGGGGACTGATTCCGGAAGAGTCATACACGCTGATATTAATACTGATTCTGCTGGCGGCAGCGTATGCGGTATGCGGCGGAATCGAGAGCCGGGCGCGGCTTTACGAGGTGCTGTTTGTGGTGATTGCGGTCGGGCTGGCACTCATGTTTCTGATCGCGGCCTCGGATATCGACTGGTCGCATGTCGGTCCGTTTTTTAGGAGCAGTCCCAGTGCAGCAGTGAAGGGCGGTATACTGGAGGTATTCTGCTTTATTCCTCTGTTTGCGGTTGTGTTTTTTCCGGCCTATATCAGGAAAAGCGACGGAAAGAAACTGATACGCACTGTGTTTGCAGCGCTTTGGAGCGCATTGCTGGTGCTTCTTGTACTGTATTTGATTCTTTTGGGGAGCTTTGGGAGCGGAGCTTTAAAGAGCATGCGCTATCCGGCGGTCACGCTGATGACAAACATCCATATGAACAGCAGCTTTTTGAAGCGTTTTGACGCCTTTATGCTGGGAATCTGGTTTTTTACGCTGTTTGCCCTGATCAATCTGTATCTGTTTTACGGTACAAAGCTTCTGACTGCAGTGTTTGTGCGGGGAGTGAGCCGGATGACCTGTGAGAATGTGCCGGACGGCCATACCAAAAAAAGCTGGATTTCTCTTGCGGTGATCACACTCTTTACCTTTCTTGTGGCGGAGCTGTTTTATTACCGGCATGGGGAGGAGCTGTTTTTAAACTATGTGTGTTGTCTTGGAATGCCCTTTTTGATCCTCTTTCCTGGAATAGTGCTCATCGTGGGGAAGGCGCGTAAAAAATGCGGAAAGGAGCGTTGAAAAAACATGGTGCATGGAAGGAAGACCGGGCCGCGGAGCAAACGCAGAGGGCGGCTTTGGGCAGTAATTGCGGCGGCAGTGCTGCAGCTTGCGGCGTGCAGCGCCACGGAGCTGGAAAACCGGTGTTTTCCGATGCTTGCGGTGGCGGATTACCGGGTCGGGCTGGTGGAATTTTGTTATGGATTTCCGGAGCTGAGCCAGAAGGATAACACAGACGTGGAGGAGTCGAAGGTGCAGGCGGTCATGGTGCAGGGCAGCGATTTTGCTTCCGCGTTGGGCAATTATGACAGACAGCTGGACAAAAAGGCGGACTGCAACCATTTAAAGGTTTTACTGATCGGACAGGAGATGATGCGGGAGAGCGCGGCGTGTGCGGATATGCTGTATACTCTGCGGGAAAGCGAGCAGTTTCCGAGAAATATTTATGTTTGTGTCACCGCGGACGTGGGGGAGCTGTTGGAGACGGAGGAGACGCTTCCGACCGATATGGGCAGCTATCTGCAGACCTTTCTGCAGAATCATGAGAAAGAACACGGGGGCCCTCTGGTCACCCTCGGCTCGATTCTGGATGAGACGGAGAACCGCAGTAAGGTACTGCAGCTGCCGTTTCTTACCGTGAGGGAGGGCGCGATTATCTGGGAGTCAGAGTGGAAAATGGATATGACGGGGTAGTTTTTTGAATAAGAGGGCAATCGGGGGATATCCTGATACTGTACCGGGGTCAAAGGCCGGGATGCATTCCTGCCTTTGACCCGGACGTTAAGGCAGGAATCAGGAGGATTTGGAATTGAAGAGGGGATACATAATTGTGATGTTGCTCGGTTTGGGCATTTTGGCGTGGAGTAATGCGGCGAGAGCGTCGGCCATGACGTGTGAGCTGGAGGAGATGAGGGAGCTGCAGCCCTCGCTCGCGGGAAAAATACTCCGGTTTCATATTTTGGCAAACAGCGACAGCGACGAGGACCAGAGCGTGAAGCAGCAGGTGCGGGATGCAGTGGGGCAGATGATGGAGCCGTTCCTCAGGGATTCCGGGGATTTGGAGGAAACCGAGATGATTGTGCAGGAGCACATGGAGGAGATCCGGGAAACCGCAGAGTCCGTGCTTGCGGGGCAGGGCTTTGATTACGGGGCGACGGTCGGGCTGGTAACGGCGGAGTTTCCGGTGAAGGCCTATGGCCCGTTTACCTTTCCGGCGGGGAGCTACCGGGCGCTTGAAATCACGCTTGGAGAGGGTGGAGGGCATAACTGGTGGTGCGTGCTCTACCCGAATATGTGCTTTCGGGGAGCCGTCTACGAGGTGGACGAGGAGAGCGGTGAGCTTTTGCGGGAGGTGTTAAGTCCCAGGGAGTACGAAAAGATATTCCGATCAAAAAAATACAGAGTGCGCTGGAAACTGCTTGAATATTTCCGCAGAAAAAGCTATGATTAGAGTACCGCAGATTGCGGTGTTGTGCGAGCTGATGTTCAAAGCAGAGGGGTGAATATGACAAAGGATGTAATTCTCAGGGTACAGGGCCTGCAGCTTGTGCCCGGGGACACGGATGAAGTGATAGAAATGATTGCGCCGGGAACCTACTTTTATAAGGAAGGAACACATCTTTTTATGTATGAAGAGGTGATGGAGGGGTACTCCGGAACGACCAGAAATATAATTAAGGTGTCGGAAAATTATATGGAGCTGACTAAGCGGGGCACGGTCAATGTACATATGCTGTTCGAGAGCGGCAAGCAGAATGTCACATACTACTACACGCCCTTCGGCAGCCTGCTGATCGGGATTAACGCCAGTTCCGTCACCGTGACAGAGAGCGGCGAGGAGGTCACCGTGGAGGTGTGCTACACGCTTGCGATCAACAATCAGCATCTGGCCGACTGCAGGATGAAGCTGACTGCCGCCCCGCGGAAGGGGAAAAAATAGAGGAAACCTTATGGTTTCCTCTTTTTGTCATGATTTTTTCTTCTTCGATCCGGTTTCCTTATTTTTTGGGGCCTGAAGCTGTTCGTTGGCCTCCTTGTATTTGGCCTGCAGTTTTGCGCGCAGCCCCTTCTTTTTCTTTTCAGGCTTTTCCAGAGGCCCTCGCAGCCCGCGGACACCAGTGATATAGAGCCCGCTTACGGTCGCCTTGACCTCCTTCTTCACCGGAATATCGTCGAATATCTGCTCGTCCGCGATTAAGGTCATCATTTTAGGCCCGACCTTGGCCTTGACAAAGGGCAGCTTTGCGCGGCGCATCAGCTTTGGCGTCTGGTCTATGATCTGCTGCGGCAGGCCTGATTCACTCATCCGCATTCGCTTCTTGTCGATAATCAGCATGGCGACAGTCTGTGCGGCTGCCGCGAGCTGTGCGTCCTGTTCCTCCTTCTTTTTCTGTGCCTTTTTGCCCAGAAAATACAAAATAATGACCGCCGCAAGCAATACGAGCAGGACGATCAGCATGATAATTCCGAATTTTCCCACGGGTGTTCCTCCTGTTATTGTAATCAATCAAAGATCAGAGTAATTGTAGCAGAGTTTTTAGAAAAAATCAATGCGCAATAGCGATATCATTTGTATTTTTGGAAAAGATATGGTAATGTGGAGTAGTGGATACAGGAACAACAGGAGGAGGAATTATAAAATGAAACTGGTCAATATCCGGGAAATATTCCGAGATACGGTCAAGTATGAGAACCGTGAGGTCACAATCGGCGGGTGGGTCAGGAGCAACCGCAGCTCCAAAAGCTTTGGTTTCCTTGTGGTGAACGACGGCACGTTCTTCGAGCCGATCCAGATTGTCTACTCGGACGGGCTGGACAATTACGACGAGATCTGCAAAATAAACGTGGGTGCGGCAGTCATTGCGAGGGGGACGCTGGTGTCCACTCCGCAGGCAAAGCAGCGCTTTGAGATACAGGCTGCAAGCGTTGAGGTTGAGGGTGCTTCTACACCGGATTATCCGCTTCAGAAAAAGCGGCATACCTTCGAGTATCTGCGCACGATTTCGCATCTGCGCCAGAGGACGAACACCTTCGCGGCAGTATTCCGCGTGCGCTCGCTCTGCGCCTATGCGATTCACAAATTCTTTCAGGAACGGGATTTTGTGTATGTGCACACGCCGATTATCACCGGGAGCGACTGTGAGGGCGCGGGGGAGATGTTCCAGGTGACGACGCTGGATCTCGCCAATCTGCCTAAGAATCCGGACGGCTCTCTGGATTACAGCAGCGACTTTTTTGGGAAACCGACAAATCTGACGGTGTCGGGGCAGTTAAACGGTGAGACCTACGCGCAGGCGTTCAAAAATATCTATACATTTGGCCCGACCTTCCGTGCGGAGAATTCCAACACGACAAGACATGCGGCG
>CAZNQZ010000191.1:4360-4680 GCA_964575245.1 uncultured Lachnobacterium sp.
ATGATTGAGCCGGAGATCGCGTTTGCAGATTTAAAGGACGATATGATTTTGGCAGAGAGTATGCTGAAATACGTGATTCGCTATGTCCTCGAGCATGCGCCGGAGGAGATGAAGTTTTTTAATGAGTTTGTGGACAAGGGGCTTTTAGACCGTCTGGAGAATGTGGTTGGGAATGATTTTGCGCATGTGACTTACACGGAGGCCGTCAATCTGCTCACAAAGAAAAACAATGAATTTGAGTACAAGGTTTCCTGGGGCTGCGACCTGCAGACGGAGCACGAGCGCTATCTGACGGAGCAGGTGTTTAAACGACCGGTGTT
>CAZNQZ010000192.1:0-4679 GCA_964575245.1 uncultured Lachnobacterium sp.
TTTACCTGCTGAACGACCTCTTCGGCATGTTGTTCTGGTCACTCGCCTTTTACAAGGTGAACGCTTTTGTACACTATACCTTTATGGATTATGTGATGAACCCCGTGACGGTCGCGCTGATGAATTCGGCCTTCCGTCTGGCCACGATTTTGCTTCTGATCCCGTTTATCCGGCAGATTGAGAAGCTGGTTTACCGGCTTGTGAAGGATTCTCCGGAGGACATGGAGGAGCAGGCGGATTTCGACCTTCTGGAGGAGCGCTTTCTCCAGTACCCGGCCCTTGCCATCGCGCAGAGCCACACTGCCATGAACGGCATGGCCAAAAAGGCCAGAAAGAATATTTTCCGTTCGCTCTCCCTTCTGGGGGATTACTCGCAGGAGCGGTATGAGAAGGTACAGGAGAAGGAGCAGCTCATTGATAAATACGAGGACAAGCTCGGGACATACCTCATGCAGCTGACCGGACACGAGATGTCGATGTCACAGACCAAGCAGGTGTCCAAATTTCTGCACACTATCAGCGATTTTGAGCGTCTGGGAGACCACGCGGTGAATATTTCAAAGGTAGGGATGGAGCTGGAGGAGAAGAAGGTCGCGTTTTCCGATTCCGCGCAGTATGAGCTGGGGGTCCTGGAAAATGCAGTGAAGGAGGTCGTAGACCTGACCGTCGATGCGTTCTGCGGCGATGACCTGCAGACGGCGGCGAGGGTAGAGCCTTTGCGGGAGCTGATCGGCATTCTCTGCAATGATCTGAAGAACCAGCATGTCAAACGGCTGCGCGAGGGCAAATGTGAGATCAAGCAGGGCTTTGCGTTCAATGACCTGCTGACGAATCTGGAGAGGATCGGGGCCCACTGCTCCAACGTGGCGGTCGCCATGATCGAGCTGGAGACAGCGGACTTTGACACGCACGAGTACCTGCGGAGCGTCCGGGAAATGAAGAACGAGAACTATCTCACCTGTTTTGAGGAATATGCGGCGAAGTACAATATTCGCGACCGCGAGTCCAAAAAGGCAAAGAAGGCGAAATAGGGTTACGGAGGATACATGAGGAGATACAAAAGAGTATGTGCGGTAATGACTGCCGTGCTGATATTCGTAAGCGGTGCCGCCGGGCAGCGCGAGTGTGTAAAGGCGGAGGAGGATTTCTTCCTTCAGATGCAGGAGGCGGGCTTTCCGGCCAGCTATATTGTCGAGCTTGCCAGGCTGCACAAACAGTATCCGAGCTGGATTTTTGAGCCGGTCCAAACAGGGCTTGAGTGGAACACGGTCATAGAGAAGGAGAGCAGAAACGGCTGGAATCTTGTGCCAAAGAGCGGGGACGATGCCAGAAAATCCACGGCGGAAGGAGCCTATGACTGGTATCAGAACACGTGGACCATTTATGACGGCTCCTCGTGGGTGGGAGCGCACCCGGACTATATCGCCTACTGCATGGACCCGAGAAATTTTCTGAACGAAACGGACATCTTCCAGTTTGAGCGTCTGAGCTACAGCGAAACACAGACGCGGGAAGGGCTGGAGTCCATTCTCAAGGGAACCTTCATGTGGGACAGCCTGATTGAGGCGGAGGTGGAAAAACAGACGGAGAGGCCGTCAGAGGATACGGAGCCGGGCGGGGAGGAGACTTCCACAGAGAATACGGAGCCAAAGGGGGATACCCAGAAGCCGGCGGAGGGAAGTACACAGACAGAGTCCGGGGAGGATACGGAAGAACCCGCGAAGAGCGGCACGGAGAAAATCAGCTATGCGGACGCGTTCCTCAGAATCGGCAGGGAAACCGGTGTGAGCCCTTACCATCTCGCCTCCCGCGTGCGTCAGGAGCAGGGCACCAGAGGCACGAGCTCCCTGATTTCCGGCACCTACAAGGGATATGAGGGCTATTATAATTACTTCAACTTTGGGGCGTCCGGGGTGACCAATACGCTGGTGATCCGCAATGGTCTTGCCTATGCGAAGAAGGCGGGCTGGGACAGCAGATACAAATCGCTTCTCGGAGGCGCACAGCTCATTGCAAAGAACTATATCGCCCGGGGGCAGGACACACTGTATTTTCAAAAATTCAACGTGGTCTATCAAGAGGCGCTGTACTCCCACCAGTATATGGGGAATGTGACGGCGGCGATCACCGAGGGGAGAAAGCTCGGCGAGGGCTATGAGGACAAGCAGCTGCCCTTCGTGTTCCGGATTCCGGTGTACAATAACATGCCGGAGACGCCTGTATTGTTTCTGGCGACCGGAAATCCGAACAACTATCTCAAGACACTTGAGCTGGAGGGATTTCCGCTGACTCCGGCCTTCGACGGGGCTACGGAAAAATACTCGGTGTTTGTGGAGGAGGGGACGGAGTCTATCAATGTGTCCGCAGCCCCGGTGGCGTCCACGTCCGTGGTGACCGGAACGGGAACCGTTGCGCTGGAGACTGGCACAAACACGGTGGTTGTCCGCTGCATTTCGGGCAGCGGTCAGACCAAAAGCTACACGCTGACCGTGGTGCGGCCGGGTCAACAGGAGCCGCCGGATCAGCCGGACCCGCCTCAGCCGCCGGAGCCAAAGCTTCCGGAGCTTGTCTCAGACAAATACCACATCGGCAGCGAGTACATTACCGGGCTGGCCCCGGGAGTGAAGGCGGAAAAATTTTTGAGTGATCTCCGTGTGGAGAATGCCACGATGA
The DNA here is from genome assembly GCA_964575245.1 of uncultured Lachnobacterium sp. Classification (GTDB taxonomy): domain Bacteria; phylum Bacillota; class Clostridia; order Lachnospirales; family Lachnospiraceae; genus Roseburia. Next base: position 2,674 of record CAZNQZ010000192.1, read on the forward strand.
AGCTTATCGACACAGCAGGGGCAGAGGTTTCCGGGCGGCTTGCGACCGGGAACCGGCTTGAGGTGTACGACAGCAGCGGTGCGCTTTACATCACCTATGAGATTGTCATTTACGGGGATGTCAACGGTGACGGGAGGATCAACGTGCTGGATATGATCAAGGTCAACCGCCACATTCTGGAGCTCTCGGAGCTGGAGGGGTGCTATCTGGCTGCGGCGGACGCCAATCGCCGGGAGGACGGTGTGAATGTGCTGGATATGATTCACATAAACCGGTATGCGCTGGGGCTGGCGGACATCGCGCAGAAATAAACAGGAATCATCCCGAAAAGAAAATTTCAAATGCGGACACAGGAGAAAGGATGGGAACATGAATAAAATACGGAAGAATATATATAGTAAAGTCAGGGGAATGCGGCTGATGCCGGCGCTGGCACTGCTTCTGGCAGCGCTTATCCTGATCGTTCCGTCCGATCAGGTATATGCGGAAAGCCTTGCGCTCTCCGTGAACAAATCCAAGGTGAAAATCGGAGATAAGGTTACGGTGTCTGTCACAGTGCCCGGCGGGATCTCCGCAACGGTAAATCTCGTTTATCCCGGAGAACTGCTCGAATTTGAGTCGGCATCGGAGACGGCTAACGCAAACGGAAGCACCGTGTCCATGACGCTGGGCGGGTATGGCGGTACAAGCACGCCGACCACCGGGACGGTAACCTTTCAGGCGAAGACCTCGGGGACGGCCCGCTTTTCCGTGACCGCCCCGGTGGCGGGCAATCAGGAGGGAGATCAGGTGGCGCTCAACGGAGCAAGCGCATCCGTCACGATAGAGAATGAGGCGAGCGATCCGCCCGGCGGTGGAGATACGCCCGGAGGCAATACGCCGGGTGGAAACACGCCCGGGGGTAATACGCCGGGTGGAAACACACCCGGAGGCGACACGCCGAGAAAATCCGCGGACAATTCTCTGAGGGTGCTGGAGCTTTCAGCCGGAACGCTCTCGCCGGAATTCAAGTACAACACGGTCAATTACACGGCAACTGTGGAGTACAGCGTGACCTCCGTAGCGGTCAATGCCAGAACCAGCAACGCGAAAGCGACCATCACCTCTGTAGAGGGCGGAGAGGATCTGAAGGTTGGCGAGAATAAGATCCGCATTTCCGTAAAGGCGGAGAACGGTGTGGTCGCCGTCTACACGATCAGAGTAACCCGAAAAGAGAAGGACGCCGGGGGAAATGAGGACAATCCCGGGGATGATCCCCAGCCGTCCCAGCCGGAGGACTCTCAGCCACAGGATCCTCAGCCCATCGACCCGGAGGCAAAAACCTTTGAGAAGGCCGGCAAAAAGCTGTATATGACGGCCCAGATTCCGGAGAGCGCGGTTCCGGAGGGCTTTGCTGCATCCAATGTGACACTTGGGGGAGAGAGCTGTCCCTGTCTGAAGGACACGTTTGCGGGAGGGAAGCTTATCCTTTTGTATCTCGCGGATGAGGACGGCGCGGACGGTCGTCTGTACCTGCTCTCGGACGGCTCTGAAGAAAAAATATACGATTTTGTGAACCTGCACTCCGAAAAGGGCTTTGTGGTTGCCCTGCCGGAGGGTGAGGGCAGCGCGCCGGACAGCTATGCGATGGAGACGTGCCAGCTCGAAGGGCTGGGCAGCATGGATGTCTGGTATGTGGAGGGGGAGAAGGAGTTCCCGATTTTTTACGGTGTAAACCAGGCTGGCGCGGGCGGATGGTACCGGCTCGACAAAAAAGAGCTGACTTACATGCGTTATGTTCAGCAGGAAGAGCAGGGCAAGCCCTCCGATGACCAGCCTGTCAGGACGGAGGACAGCCGCAAAGAAATCAACCGTCTGAAAACCCAGAATGCCCTGATCATCGGGATTGCAGTGATTATTGTCATCATTCTGCTGATTGTGATTGCACTACTGATCCTGCGCCGGGGGAAAGCGCCGGAGAAGAAGGACGACGATCTGGAATTTATCAATATATTCAAAGAGAAATA
>CAZNQZ010000193.1:0-4678 GCA_964575245.1 uncultured Lachnobacterium sp.
AGGCTAAATCTAATTCTATTGAGGGTAGGCCGCTACTTTGGCTTTCCCTTTTTCATATGATAACATGTCAAATACAGATTTGCAAGATTTTTTTGAATTAATAAAAAGAAACAGCGGTAAAAACCGCCGTTTCCTTTTTATTCACACGGTAAATTATCTGCTTCTGCGCTGTCTGGTCAGGATCATGCCGCCTGCCGCAATCAGCAGAAGGCCGCCGAGTACGCTTACAACCAGCACGCTGTTCATGGAGTCGCCTGTTTTTGGAGCGTTGTTGTCATCTGCGGGCTTCTTCTCAGGCTCCGCCGGAGTGTCGTTGCCGCTGTTGGCGTCATCGCCGCCGATGTCAACATTGTCGCCGCCGTTGTTTGCGTCATCATCACTGCCGAGGGCTACCTCGTTTTCGGTGACAAAGGTGATACTGTCCAGCTTGAAAGCCGCGTTCTGCTGTCCGGCAACGCCGATGTTTTTGACAGTTGCGATTGTAGCCGCATCCTGGTTGGAGAGGTCAACGGTCTTGCCGAAAACCGCCACATCTCCGACATCCGAATAGGAATCCGTCACAAACTTTACGACGAGATTGTCGGTGCTGTCGATGTTGCAGGTGCCGCCCTTTAAGCCTGCGCTTAAAACCTCCGCCGGAATGGTGTAGTAGGCGTTGGACCAGTCAACCCCATAGGAGAGGGAGACGGATGTGCCATCCGCATCGGCGGTTACGACATCGTCCTTCTTGATCAGTGTCAGCTCCTTCATCGTGTAGGTGGTCTCATAGCCGTTGTCTCCTTTTTTGGATGTGGCGGCCTGTGCGGGAACCGCACTCATGACCAGGCTCCCGAGAACCAGAGCTGCGCCAAGCACGGATGCGAGTCCTTTTGCAACTTTTCTGTACATTTCAATTTACCTCCTGAAAAAGGGGGTATCCCCTGAAAGGGATACCCCGGGATTATGCTTTGCTGGAATGATTATTTCTTTGTCTTAATACTCTTTGCAGCAGACATTGCGCCCTCTGCGCCGGTATCCTTGTTCACTGCCTTTACCTTGTAGAAGTACTGCTTGCCTGCCTTCAGCTTTTTGTTGGTGAAGGTCGTCTTCTTCACGGTCTTGATCTTCTTGTACTCTCCGTTTTTGGAGGTAGAGCGGTAAACCTCATACTCGGTGCAGTTCTTCACCTTTTTCCAGGTGAGCTTCACGGAATCCTTTGTAGAGGTTGCCTTTGTGATCTTAACCTTGCCGGAGTGGGATCAACCGGATCGGTTCCGGGATCAACCGCGCCCTCTACCGGGTTGGTGGTGATGAAGGTAACGCTGTCCACAACGAGCGTCTGGGTTCCCTCCGCAAGGGTGCTCATGATGCCGAGGCACTTGATGTTTGCGATATCGGCTTCTGTCGCATCCCCTTCCAAATTGGAGGTAGTAACCTTCATGGATTCATAGGTTACGTTGATTCCTTTGAACTGAGACTCCTGATTCCCTACAAATTTCAGGGAGTATTTCGTATTGTCCGCAGTAATCTTCGCCTCGCAGGCGATCAGGCCGGCATTCAGAACCGCCTCGGGAATGGTGTAAAATGCCTGATTGTACTGTCCCGGCATGGTTAATGTCGTGCCTTCAGCTGTGGCACCGTCGCCCCAAACTGCAACGCACTCCAGATCGGTCAGCGCGTAAGTGGCTCTGTTCTCTGCAGGCTGAACCGGCGCCTCACCGCCCTCCACGGCCTTGTCGGTGATGAAGGTGATGGTCTGCGCCACCACGGTGCAGCTCTCAGATCCGGTCTGAGTTAAACCGATCGCAGTGATGAACGGGATGTGATCTGCCGTGCGGTCCCCTTCATAATTTTCATATCTGGTTCCGCTTGTGCCGTCGCCGACTTTTGCGGGATCTGCCGTAATTTCGGTCTTGCCCTCGGCAACGAGGATGTCCCAGCCGAATTCATGATCTCCGGCACACTTCAGGCCGACGTTTTCGTTCGCCTCGGCATATGTAACCTTGGCACCCTTGAATCCGGCATCCAGAACTGCTTTTGGCATTTCGAAGTAACGGACGCCCCACTGGCCGCTAAAAGTCATGGTAACCGAGGTCCCGTCCACGGCAGCTTCCGCATTGTAGCCCTTGCCTTCAATGATACTGAGCTCACTCATGTTGTAAGTGGTCGCAAACAGACCGTCCTCCCCCTGAACAGATGCCTCAGCGGCTTTTGCAGGGACAGCGCCTGTGACAACACTGCCGAGAACCAGAGCCGCGCTCATAACGGCTGCAATTCCCTTTAATAATTTTTTGTGCATTTCAAACACCTCCTATAATGTTTACAATGTACATATTGTACAAATAGACAATATGTGCGGTTCGTACTTTTCATTATAATGTAATTAATGACCAAATGCAAGAGTGAAATCAACAATTTTCTAAATGGGAAAAACTTGTGTTCCACTGGAATTTTTCAATGTAAATACTGTCTTATATTATGAAGGCCTTTCAAAATACAACGGAGAGGAGGAGAGGAATGGAGGATTCACAGATCATTGAGCTGTACTGGGAGCGCAGTGAGGCGGCGATCGCGGAGACGGAAAAGAAATACGGAGCGTTCTGCCACAGGCTTGCCCTGAATATTCTGACGCTCCACGAGGATGCCGAGGAGTGTGTGAACGATGTCTGGCACAGGGCCTGGACCGCGATTCCGCCGCAGCGGCCGAGAGCTTTGCGGGCGTGGCTGGGCAGGGTGGTGAGGAATCTGGCCATTAACCGATGGAACAGGGAGCACGCGAAGAAACGCTACGCCGGAATGGAACAGCTTCTGAGTGAATTAGAGGACTGCATTCCATCCCCGACAACCGTGGAGAACGAGCTGGAGGAGCAGGAGCTGACGGATTATCTGAATGTCTGGCTGGCATCGCTGGATGGAGAGGACCGCAGGCTCTTTGTGCGCCGCTACTGGAACGGGGAGGCGGTGAAGGATCTGGCCGGAGAGCACGGTGTGGCTCCGAATGTCATGGCCAAGCGGATTTACCGGCTCAGACAGTGTCTGAGGGCATCACTGGAAAAGGAGGGTTATTCTATATGAAGAAAGAGAAGAGCAAAAAGATGTATGACAGTATTACAAATATCAGAGATGAGTATATTGAGGAGGCAGTTCCGGCTGGAAAGCGGCGCCGCTCGCGCCGGGGCCTGTGGTCGGCCGCTGCCGCCGCGGTACTGGTGGCAGCCATAACCGGTGCGGCGGTGTTTTTGCCGGGGCTGGGGGATAAGCAGCCGCAGGAGACGGTTTTGGCGAAAGCCTACGAGCCGGATTACGGGAAGGCCTACGACGGGGCCGCGCTGGAGGAAACCTATCTGGCGGACATTCGTGCTTTCGCGGCAAAGGCGGGGAAAGAGGTTTTGGACAGCTCCTCCACCACCGCATATTCCCCCACGGCACTCTACACCGCGCTCTCCATGGTGTCGGAGCTGGCGAATAACAGCAGCCGGGCGGCGCTTTTGGAGTTGCTGGGAGCGGAGGAAACCGGGGAGCTGCGGGCAGACAGCGGCAATCTCTGGCGCTATCTGTGCACGAATCCTGACAGGAAAGAGCCGGGCAGGGTGACAATTGCCAACTCCCTGTGGCTGAATCAGGACTACTCGTTCAACGGGGAAAGCCTGCAGAATCTGGCGGATCACTACTATGTTGCAAGCTTTACCGGGGATATGAAAAAGGAGATTCCGCAGAAGGTGTCGGAATGGGTCCGCAGACAGACCAACGGTCTTCTGGACTGCAGCATTCAGCCGGACGATCTGACGATGGCAGTGCTGTTGTCCGCCATCTATTTCTATGACGACTGGGAGGAGCACTTCGAGGAGGGACTCACCACCGAAGGCTGGTTTTGGGTGACAGATGAGGAGCGGGCGGACTGCAACTATATGCACAGGGAGCAGGAGAACTGGGCGTACTATCGGGGCGAGGGAGTCACGGCCTCCGTACAGTATTTCAAGAATGGCGGAAAAATGCTGTTCATTCTCCCCGATGAGGGAAAGAGTCCCGCCGATGTGCTGGACGATTCGACGCTGACAGAAACCTTGCTGAACTGGGAGAAGCTGGACAAAAAGACCGGGCAGGTGAAGTGGTCCATTCCGAGGTTCACGCTGAAGGACACCATTGATCTGAAGGACAGTCTCACTGCCCTCGGGCTGGGGGAGCTGTTCGATATCGGAGGAAACCCGCTTGCGGGACTCGCTTCGGATGGAACCCCCGCCTACATCGGGCAGGCGGAGCAGGGAACCGCGATCTCCATCAACGAGAAGGGATGCGAGGCGGCCTCCTATGTGATGATAGAGATGAATGCAGGAGGCGCGCTCCCGCCGGAGGATCTGGTGGAGATGCACCTCACGCGGCCTTTCGTCTTTGCAATTTTAAGCGAAAATGATGTGCCGTTGTTTTTGGGAGTTGTGAACAATCCAAACGGCTGAGCATGCAGAGTGTTTTTGGACTGCGTGTTGTAGATTGGGCAGGGACAGATATTGTTTATCTGTTCCCTGTCCATATTTTGTTTACCGAATGAGGAGGGTATGAAAGATTTGCTTGACAGGAGGCGAAAAATAGTCCATCATGATAAGTAATGGCATTCGGCTTTTATTTAAAATTATATCGTGCCAACCAGAAAAAAGCCGGGAGAGATCCAGGCAATTTTTTTTTACATATTTGCGTTTTTCGG
>CAZNQZ010000194.1:0-3446 GCA_964575245.1 uncultured Lachnobacterium sp.
CCGGTAAAGACCTCGACCGCCGGCCCGGTCATAAAAACATGATTGCGCTGTCTGTCATACTCGATAAACAGATCCCCGCCGCGCAGATGCACCTGGACCCGATCGTCGGTCCGCCCGTTCAGAATGCAGGCCATCACGGCAGCACAGGTTCCGGTTCCACAGGCAAGCGTCTCCCCGGAGCCGCGCTCCCAGACACGCATAGAGATCTCCGACCGGGAATGAATTTGAACAAACTCTGTGTTCGTCCGCTCGGGAAAACGCTCATGGTTCTCAAAACACGGTCCATACTGTGCCAGCGGGAACTCCGCCACATTCTCCACAAAAACGACTGCGTGCGGATTGCCCATGGACACACAGGTCATGTTCCACTCACGACCCCCCACGGATACCGGATCATCCACCACCCGATCCCCTTGTGCCCGCACCGGAATCCGCTCCGGCGCAAGGATCGGCTCCCCCATATCCACCCGCACGGCAGACACTCTTCCATCCCGGATCTCAAGGCTCAGATCCTTGACTCCGGCGCCTGTCTCCACTGAAATCACGGTCTGATCGGTCAGATGGTGGTCGTACACATACTTCGCCACACAGCGGATGCCGTTGCCGCACATTCCCGCCTCGGAGCCGTCCGCATTGTACATCCTCATGCAAAAATCAGCCACGGACGAGGGGCCGATGGTGATCAGCCCGTCCGAGCCTATGCCGAAATGCCGGTCGCTCACCGCAATGGACAGCTTTCCCGGATCGACAACCGTCTCCTCAAACAAATTCACATAGACGTAATCATTTCCACATCCGTGCATTTTCGTAAACTTCATGTGAAGCTCCCCCCTTCTGTCTTTTGCCCCCTGGTGTCATTGTATGCATGATTAAGGTTCTATATTTCAGCCAGCGCATTCACCAGTGCCGGAATCAACTGCTTTTTGCGGGAAACCACGCGCTCCAGCATGAGTCCCTCCCCGTCCGCAGACACATGAAAGGCACTCGCGGCAATCTGCACCGCATTCTTCCCCGCGCACATCAGATATGTGGACTCATGCAAAATATCGGTCAGCATGACATACAGCATATCCAGACGTTTCTCTCCCAGCATCTGTTCCAGCTTCGGCTCAATGCGCCCCTGCACCCGATCCAGCTCCGCCCTTGCCATCGCGCTGATCTGCACCACGCCGAAATCAATGTCCCCCGCAGAAAATATTTTAAAATCCTGATTTAATATTTCTTCTTCCGTCTTTTCATTGAAATCACTGCCAGCCTCAAACATGGACATCGCCAGCTCCTCGGCATCCACTCCGGCAATTTCTGCCAGACGCAGGGCGGCCTCCCGGTCCGCAGGGGTACAGGTGGGTGAGCGGAACATCAACGTATCGGAGAGGATCGCTGAGCACATCAGCCCGGCAATTTTTGGCGCAATTGCAATGTTCTGTTCCTGATACATCTGGTAAATAATCGTGGAAGTACAGCCCAAGGGCTGGTTCCGAAAATACACCGGAGCCATGGTCTCCATGCTTCCCAGCCGGTGATGGTCGATGATCTCTAAGATCTCTGCCTCCTCAATATTGTTGACCGCCTGGGATTTCTCGTTGTGATCCACCAGTATCAGCTGTTTCTTCTGCACATTCATCAGGTTCCGCCGGGAGAACATACCCACATAATTCTGATTTTCGTCCAGAATCGGAAAATCCCGATGCCGGATGCTGCCCATCGCATCCCGCACCTCGTCCACATAGTCGTCCATCTGAAAATGTACGATGTCCTTTTTCGTCATAAAGGATTTGACCGGAATGCTCTGGTTGATCAGCCTGGCCGCTGTAAACGTATCGTAGGGCGTACTGATCAGCACTACATCCCGCTCTCTCGCAGCGCTCACCACCTCCTGGCTGACCTCATAGCCGTCAGTGACGATCATGCAGCTGCAGTTTGCGGCAATGGACAGAAGCTGCGACTCCTTCCGGTTCCCGATCAGCACCAGATCGTCGCTGCCCGCGGCCCCCTGCGGAACATCCGGCGTTCCAAGGCCGATCACCACCTTTCCAGTGACAAAATAGGCGTGCTCGTTGCCGGTCAGCAGACGCCCCTCCAGCGTCTCCACAATATTTTTATACTGCGTCCGTGAGAGGGAGAGGATGCTGTTGTCGTACACATCCATATAGGACTGCGCAATATCTCCGGTCACTATCAGCCCTTCCAGCTTATTCCTCTCGTTGACTACCGGAAGTGTGACTACATTTAAGATCTTCATCATCTCCCATGCCCGTTTCATGGAGATATGCCCACTGATGCCCTCTGTCCTGCGAATCTGAATGTCCCGGATCTGCGTTCCCACATCCGTAATCAGCTCCGGCTGCTCTACCCCAAACCTCTTTAGCACATAGTCCGTCTCCGCGCTGACCGTACCCGCGCGCTTGGGAATATAGCTCACCTGCTCCTGTGACCCCGTCTCGCCGCAAACCCTGTTTTTCAGCTCCGCATACGCAATCGCCGCGCAGATCGAATCGGTATCCGGGTTTTTGTGCCCGACAATCCAGACTTTTCTTTCCTCCATTGACATGCTCCCCCACTGACACACATTAATCGAGCAGGGGAGATTTTCGCCCCTACTCGCCGCGCGGCCCGCATCCGGCACTGCCGGAAATTTTCCTTTTGCGGGTCTGCGCATGACAAAAAAAGCAATGTCCGAAGCGGAAATTGCTCTTTCAGATTTCCTATATAGCTAGTATGCCGGAACCCATGAGAAATACTCCCAAACCTACGACCAGATTTACAATCACCAGAATCAGGGTGATCACCCCGAACTGTTTTGAACTCTTCACCGACTCCTCGACATCGTTGAGCATATTGATCGGCTCCAGACGCTCGTCCATCCCCTTAAAGAGATCCGACATATTGCGGAAACTCCTCACGTTCTCCGCATGCACCTTATCGCCTATCTCTGTCTTCATCGCGTCCAGCTGCTCCCGGATCTGTGTGAGGGCCTCCCTCATCTCCGCTGTCTGCTCCGACGCCTGCTGTCTGGATGCGCGCAGATGCTCCGCCAGATCCGCCTTGACCGAGGCCTCCATCTGCTCCAGCCGGTCTCCGACATCGCTGTTGTTCGCCATCATTCCAAGTCGGTCAAGCTTCGTCCCGACATCGTTTCTGATCGAGGACTCCAGCCGGTCCATCTGTGCCCCGACGTCGTTCTTGATCGAGGACTCAATCTGTTCCAGCCGAACGGCTACCTTCTGAATCAGAGCGTCAATGTGCCTCTCCACCTCCTGGGAGACCCCGTCTGCCTGTTCCTGCCGCTCCTTTAAAATCTGATCCAGCTCCTCCGCCTTCTCCTTGCGCTCGTCCACCAGAGACTGCAGTTCCTCCGCCTGAGACTCCCGCGAGTCAAGCATGTCCTGCAGTTGCTGCGCCCGCTCCCGAAACTCATCAATTTGCTTTAATAAGATATCATCTTT
>CAZNQZ010000194.1:3456-4646 GCA_964575245.1 uncultured Lachnobacterium sp.
TGATAGTCTCCACATCCGGTTCCCGGTCAATGACCACGGATTCGGAATTTGAACGGGCTTTTTTCTGATTTGCAGTCTTAGCTTCACTATTGTTCGCATTTCTGCGACGATTATTCCGTATCTGCCTGCGCAGCTCCAGCAATAAACCCGCCATACTGTTTCTCCCGGTATTGTAACTATTCAGTGCCTTCATAGTTACCCAGTGTTTTCTAATCCGTACACTCTGACATGATTATTGTATCATTACCAAAAAATTTTGTAAATGGGTAAAAGGAAAAAAATACAAGATAAGCGGGCCAAATTACAAAATAAATCAATATATTGGTGTTTTCGGCAAAAAAGGAACCGCCCGAAGACGGTTCCTTCCCATATTTCTCATATTTTACATCCGTTTATCAATCAGATGTTATTCGCCCGCGTACAGCGTCACCAGCTTCTTTAAGTGCTCATAACGCGCCTTTGCATTTTTCTCGGAAACCTCAAAGAGCTCTGCAGCCCGGGCCGGATTAAACTTGGCAAGAGATGCATAGCGGTTCTCACCCTTTAAGAACTCCTGATAATTTCCGGTCGGCTCCTTGGAATCCAGAGTAAACGCGCTCTTTCCTGCCGCGGCAAGCTCCGGATTATAGCGGAAGTTAAACCAGTAACCGGACTCAACAGCCAGCTTCTCCTCGGTCTGAGCTTTGCTCATACCCTTCTTGATGCCATGGTTGATACACGGAGCATAGGCGATGATCAGCGACGGCCCCGGATAAGCCTCGGCCTCCGCAATCGCCTTCACGCACTGGTTCATATCTGCACCCATGGAGATATGCGCCACATACACATAGCCATAGCTCATGGCAATACCTGCCAGATCCTTCTTCTTAGTCTCCTTGCCGCCTGCCGCAAACTGTGCGATCGCGCCCACCGGAGTCGCCTTGGAGGACTGTCCGCCGGTATTGGAGTACACCTCGGTGTCAAATACCATAACGTTAATGTCCTTCCCGGATGCCAGCACATGATCTACACCGCCGAAGCCGATGTCATATGCCCAGCCGTCGCCGCCGAATACCCACTGAGACTTCTTTGCAAGGTAATCCTTTTCCTTTAAGATACTCTTGGAAGCTTCGCAGCCGCAGGACTCCAGCGCCGCCACCAGCTTCTCGGTTGCCGGACCGTTCTCAACGCCGGAGGCAAAGGTGTCATTC
>CAZNQZ010000195.1:0-4638 GCA_964575245.1 uncultured Lachnobacterium sp.
AAGGAGATGAGGCTATGGAATTTCATGTTGGTGTGATAGCAGGCGATGGGATCGGGCCGGAGATCGTTGCTGAGGCGCGGAAGGTTCTGGACTGTGTCGGCAGTAAATTCGGACACAGCTTTCAGTATAAGGAGATTCTGATGGGCGGCTGTTCCATTGATGCCGTGGGGGTGCCGTTGACGGATGAGGCGATTGCCGCGGCGAAGGCGTCCGATGCGGTGCTGATGGGCTCCATCGGAGGGAATACCGCAACCTCACCCTGGTATCAGCTGCCGCCGGAGCTGCGCCCGGAGGCGGGGCTGCTCAGGCTCAGGAAATCCCTGAACCTGTTTGCCAATCTCCGCCCGGCTTATCTGTATGAAGAGCTGAAAGCGGCGTGCCCGCTGCGGGAGGACATCATCGGCGGCGGCTTTGACATGATGATTATGCGGGAGCTGACGGGCGGGCTGTATTTCGGTGAGAGAAAGACAGAACAGGTGAACGGAGTGACCGTCGCGACGGACACGCTGACCTACAGTGAGCATGAGATCCGCCGCATTGCAAAGCGCGGCTTTGACATCGCCATGAAGCGGAGAAAGAAGGTGACCTCCGTGGACAAGGCGAATGTGCTGGACTCTTCCAGACTATGGAGAAAAATCGTGGAGGAGGTGGCGGCGGACTATCCGCAGGTGACCTGCGAGCACATGCTGGTGGACAACTGTGCGATGCAGCTGGTGAAGGACCCGAAACAGTTTGACGTGATTTTGACTGAGAATATGTTTGGCGATATCCTGTCCGACGAGGCGAGCATGGTGACCGGGTCCATCGGTATGCTGGCGTCGGCGAGCTTAAACGACACAAAGTTCGGGCTCTATGAGCCCAGCGGCGGCTCGGCACCCGACATTGCGGGCCTTGGCATTGCAAATCCGATTGCGACGATCTTAAGTGCGGCGATGATGCTGCGCTACAGCTTTGATCTGGACGCGGAGGCGGACGCCGTGGAGGCTGCGGTTTCTGCGGTGCTTAAGAAAGGCTTCCGCACGGTCGATATTATGCCGCGGGCGGGGGAGAACAGAGACGGAGTGGTTCAGGTGGGAACCGCCCGGATGGGAGACCAGATCTGTGAGAGCCTGACTGCCGACAGGGCAATATCCGGGTAATGGGAAGAAAGGAGAATCAGAATGCAGAGTGATAATGCAAGGGAAGGGATGCAGCAGGCACCGGCGAGAAGTCTGTTCAACGCGCTGGGATTTACTGCGGAGGAAATGAAAAAACCGATTGTCGGTATCGTGAGTTCATACAATGAAATCGTTCCGGGCCATATGAATATCGACAAGATTGTGGACGCCGTGAAGCTCGGCGTGGCGGAGGCGGGCGGCGTGCCGGTGGTGTTCCCGGCGATCGCGGTCTGTGACGGAATTGCCATGGGACATATTGGCATGAAGTACTCCCTGGTGACAAGGGATCTGATTGCGGATTCCACGGAATGCATGGCGATTGCGCATCAGTTTGACGCGCTGGTTATGGTTCCCAACTGTGACAAGAACGTGCCGGGGCTTCTGATGGCGGCGGCCCGACTGAATCTGCCGACGGTGTTTGTGTCCGGCGGACCCATGCTCGCGGGACATGTGAAGGGGCAGAAAAGAAGTCTTTCCTCCATGTTTGAGGCGGTGGGTTCCTACGCGGCAGGAACGATGACGGAGGAGGACGTGACGGAATTTGAGAACAAGGTGTGTCCGACCTGCGGCTCCTGCTCCGGCATGTACACGGCAAACTCTATGAACTGCCTGACAGAGGCTCTCGGAATGGGACTTCGCGGTAACGGCACGATTCCTGCGGTGTACTCCGAGCGCATCAAGCTGGCCAAGCACGCCGGAATGGCGGTTATGGAGCTGTTTCGGAAGGGAATCCGCGCGCGGGATATTATGACGAAGGACGCTGTATTGAATGCGCTGACCGTGGATATGGCGCTGGGGTGCTCGACCAATTCCATGCTGCATCTTCCGGCGATTGCCCATGAGATCGGCTTTGATTTCGATATCAGCTTTGCGAACCCGATCAGCGAGAAGACCCCGAATCTCTGTCATCTGGCCCCGGCTGGTCCGACCTACATGGAGGATCTGAACGAGGCAGGCGGCGTCTATGCTGTGATGAAGGAACTCGCGGACATCGGCCTTTTGCACACGGAATGCATGACTGTCACCGGAAAGAGCATCGGGGAGAACATCGCGGGAGCGGTCAACCGGAATCCCGAGGTTATCCGCCCGGTGGACAATCCTTACAGCAAAACCGGCGGGCTTGCGGTCTTAAAGGGCAATCTGGCTCCGGACGGCTCCGTGGTGAAGCGCTCCGCGGTGGTGGAGGAGATGATGGTGCATGAGGGTCCGGCGCGGGTCTTTGACTGTGAGGAGGATGCCATTGCGGCGATTAAGGGCGGCAAAATAGTGGCTGGCGACGTGGTGGTCATTCGCTACGAGGGTCCCAAGGGAGGCCCCGGCATGAGGGAAATGCTCAATCCGACTTCCGCGATCGCTGGAATGGGACTGGGAAGCTCCGTGGCACTGATCACGGACGGGCGCTTTTCCGGCGCGTCCCGCGGTGCATCCATCGGACATGTGTCGCCGGAGGCGGCTGTGGGAGGCCCGATTGCGCTTGTGGAGGAGGGGGATATCATAAAGATCAATATCCCCGCGATGACTCTGGATTTGGCGGTATCCGAGGACGAGCTGGCGGCGCGGCGTGCAAAGTGGCAGCCGCGGGAGCCGAAGGTTTCAAGCGGTTACCTGAAGCGCTACGCCGCTATGGTGACCTCCGGAAACCGGGGCGCGATATTGGAGATTAAGTAAAAGGCAGGGATATTATGTTACTGACAGGATCACAGGTTATTATTGAGTGTTTGAAGGAGCAGGGCGTCGATACGGTGTTCGGCTATCCGGGCGGCGCGATCCTTAATGTATATGATGAATTGTATAAGCATCCGGAGATCAGGCATGTGCTGACCAGCCACGAGCAGGGAGCGTCCCACGCGGCGGACGGCTACGCCAGAAGCACCGGAAGGGTGGGGGTGTGTATGGCGACCTCCGGCCCGGGAGCGACAAATCTGGTGACGGGCATTGCGACCGCTTACATGGATTCGATTCCGATCGTGGCGATTACCTGCAACGTGGGCGTCTCGCTTCTTGGCAAGGACAGCTTTCAGGAGATCGACATCGCGGGAATTACGACCCCGATCACAAAATACAGCTTTATCGTGAAGGACGTGGAAAAGCTTGCGGAAACGATCCGCAGGGCGTTTGCGCTGACGAAAAAGGGGAGACCCGGCCCGGTTCTGGTGGACATCCCGAAGGACGTGACGTCGAGTCAGGTGGAGTTTGAACGGATGGAGCCTCCCGCCCCGCCGGATGAGGCTGTGCTGTCGGAGCGTGACATTGATATGGCGCTTGACATGCTTGTGCGGGCGAAGAAGCCCTATCTGTTTGTCGGCGGAGGGGCAGTGCTCTCCGACGCCGCAGAGGAAATCCGCACATTTGCAGGCTTACTGGACGCGCCGGTTTGTGACACACTGATGGGCAAGGGCGCATATGATGGAACAGCGGATAAATACACCGGAATGCTCGGAATGCACGGGACGAAGACGTCGAATCTGGGAGTCAGCGAGTGCGATCTGCTCATTGCGGCAGGGGTCCGTTTTTCGGACCGGGTGCTCGGAGACCCCAATCGCTTTGCACAGCAGGCAAAGATCCTGCAGATCGATATTGATCCCGCTGAGATCAACAAAAATATCCGCACGGCGCATGCAGTGATCGGCGATTTGAAGGAGGTGCTCTCCGCGATCAACGCGAGGCTGCCCCAGCAGGAACACAGTGAGTGGATAGCACATATTCAGGATTATAAAAGGCAGTTCCCTCTCTGCTATCCCCCGCAGGGGCTGAGCGGCCCGTATATGATCGAGCGGATCGGTGCGCTTGCCGATTCGGCGATGATTGTGACAGAGGTGGGACAGCATCAGATGTGGGCGGCACAGTACTTCAAGTACAGGAGCCCGCGCACGCTGATCACCTCCGGGGGCTTAGGTACGATGGGCTATGGGCTTGGGGCGGCGATCGGAGCACAGATCGGAAACCCCGGCAGGCAGGTCATCAATATTGCGGGAGACGGGTGTTTCCGCATGAATATGAACGAGCTTGCGACTGCGGTGAGACAGAAGCTTCCGATCATTGAAGTGATTTTCAACAACCATGTGCTCGGAATGGTGCGCCAGTGGCAGACGCTATTTTACAGTCAGCACTATTCCGCGACGGTATTGGATGACGGCATGGACTATGTGAAGCTCGCGGAGGCGATGGGCGCGAAGGCGAGACGTGTGACGACGCGGGAGGAATTCGACGGGGCTCTTCGGGAGGCTTTGGATTGCGAGCTGCCCTTTGTCATCGACGCGGTGATTGATTCGGACGATAAGGTTTGGCCGATGGTGGCGCCGGGCAGGCCGATCAACGAGTGCTTTGACGACAGTGATTACCAAAATAAAAAGTGATAGGATTACGAGGAGGAAAGAAAATGAGCAGAGTGTATAACTTTTCAGCTGGCCCGGCGGTTTTGCCGGAGGAGGTCTTACGCGAGGCCGCGGATGAAATGATGGATTACAAAGGGTGTGGTATG
>CAZNQZ010000196.1:0-4623 GCA_964575245.1 uncultured Lachnobacterium sp.
TACCTTCCAACAGATTTCGGATATATCTTTTTTCATTGGATACCAGCCATTCTTCCATTGCATCGTTTTCGCTGTCATACCCCTGTTCCACATACACATCAAAGGATGCATATTCGGAAAAGGGAATTTGAAAAATTTCATAACCATTGCCATCGCAGTCGCCATTTATTTCGCAACCGACAAAGACACTTTCTTTTTCCGTTGCACTGTCATAGATTCGTACCTCATAGCTGTCATCGGATTTTTTGTCTGTAAGCGGAACTTCCTCATAATTGTCTTTCATCAAGAAATCAAAGCCGTCAGTTATGCATATGCGATTCACACGCGAAGCCCGGTCAGATTGCCGCCTGCATCGTATTCCGTATACACTTTCAGCCCACTCTCCGCATAGGGGTTCTGATAGCTGAACGCGCCACCGGTTCCTTCCGCCGTGGTCATCTGGATGCCGCTGTCAACTGCGGCGCTGTCAGGGGACATCTCCCGCAGACCGCAGAGTTTGCCTCTTTCGGCACAATCACATCTTTTTCATCGAGGGTGGAGGTAACCTCCTCCGCATTCAGCCCCCCACTGCCCAGCATCACGTCCTCTATCACGCCGCCGTTTTTGTCCGTGATAGTCCTGGAATACAGCGCGCCGTTTTGGATGTCCTTCAAAATGCTTTCATAGAGAGCGATGGTCTCATCCACCCGCTTCTGATCCCAGATAAACCAGCCCTCGCCTCCGGTGTAGCCCCGCTCTCCAATGATGCTCTGCAGGGCTAGCTTCTCCTCTTCCAGCCAGACCGCATAGTCCTCAGCGGTCCACCATTCCACCTGCCAATCATCGCCCCAGGAACCGTATTCGGCCTGATAGCGCTCCTCGCTCAGCCAGGTATCTCCTCCGTCTACGGAGTACAGCCTCTCGCCGTTCCCGTCGCCCTTGGACAGAATCATCAAATCGCCTTCCACAGCCTGAAAATGGTCATAAGTATAACCGTTTCCTGAGTTCTTCTTCCCAGACGGGATTTCCCCATCGCTATTCGGCGCGGCTGATGCGAATGCAACGACAGTAATGCTCATGACCGACAAAACCGCAATCAGTGCGGCCATCGAAATATGTTTATGTCTCATAATAGATTGAATCCTTTCTTCCAGTGCATTTTGACTGAAATGGCTGCCGGAGAGGCCCCAACGGCCCCGCCGCTCCTCCATGTCCAGAAGCGCCCGGGCATAACCGGCCCGGTCCGCGCCTTGCTCTGCCACTGCCTCGTCACAGGCCAGCTCCATATCCCGATTGCACAGGACATACAGAACCCAGACCATGGGATTGAACCAGTGCAGGCACAGCACAGCGGCCAGAATGCCCTTCCTCAGTGTGTCAAAACGCCGGATGTGTTGATATTCATGCTCTAAAACGAAGGAGAGAACCTCCCTGTCCGGCCAGCCCAACTCCGCGGGCAACAGAACCACCGGTCGCAGAACCCTGTAGGTTAAGGGCGTTGCGATGCGGTCGCTGATCCGGGCCTGTATGCGGCGGCGCAGAGAACGTGCCGCCAGCCAGTCCCGGACAAAAGCGTCTCTGCAGGGCAGGGAATCGGCATAGAGTCGGCGGCTGTGCAGATGGCTCCAGAGGAACCACGCCGCCAGCGCCAGCGTGACCGTCAGCCATACCGCGGGCAGAACCACGCCAATGTCCAGAGATGGAGCGGACAGCCCGGCAGTGTCCGGCAAAGCCGTCCCGCCGACCGTCACCGTCCCGCCGACAGTAGCGGACAGCCCCGGTGTCACAGCGGGGCGCAAGTCCTGCGCCCCGTCAGAGGACGATCCCGGAAACCACTGCCAGACACTCACCGGGGACGGCAGAGCGCCCGGGATCAGCAGCCGTACCAGCGCCACGTCCCAAAACAGACAGAATACCCGCCGGGGTGTCCGGTTTTTAAACAGCGTCCGCAACAGCAACGCCGCCAGAATGATGACTGCGGTGGACAGGGATGCCTCCCACCATCCGGCCAACAGTTCACCCCGGCTCATTTCAGCTCCTCCACCAGCTTGCGCAGACGGTCGATCTCCTCCGCCGACAGGGCCTTGCCCTCCAGCAAAGAAGCCACCAGCCGGTCAGCCGCCCCGCCGTACATCCGGTCGATCAACCCCTGGGTCTCCCGCCGCTGGGCCTCCTGCCGGGTAACCAGAGCGCGGCAGCGAAACCCCGGCTCCGTCCGATCGATCAGCCCCTTTTCCACACACTTTTTCAGTACTGTGTAGGTGGTGGTCTTGCTCCAGCCCACCTGCTCCGCCGCCTGAGCGGCGATGTCCCTGGCGGTCAGCTCCCCGCTGTCCCAGAGCAGCTCCAGGATCTTCAGTTCACTGTCAAAAATTTTGTACTCCATGGCGGTTCCCTCCGTTTCGTGAAATTCTATTGCAATAGAATAACTATATTCTATCCCGATAGAATCGATTTGTCAAGGGGTTTTTAAATATAATATCTACGACCGATTACAGTGGGCAGGAGAGGAATATATTCTTGAGGAGCTCGACGATGAAGTAAACGGACTTAAAAAGGCCGGCACGACTTATCCGCTGGAGATAATGTATTGGACCGGATATACCTATCGCTATTGGCATTACTATACGAATGAATGCAGCCGCGAAATATATAAAATTGCTGATGCCAGAACAATGCATGAGTGCTGGCTTGGTTTTCATACGCTTGACGTCGAAATGGCCATTGACGATTTAAAGGAAATTCATAACCAGACGATTTTTTAACTGCTGGGGAAACCCCCGATATGCACTTAATGGATCGGATTCCACAAACAGTCTCATTGCATGTCGTTTTTCTTTCGGGTATACTTTTGTGCAGGAGGTGTGATTTTATGGCAAACGAAGAGAAAAAAGATTTCAATGCAATGCTCAACGACAGCAAGGATATGCCTAAGATTCAAATTATTACAGATAAAAAGAGCATAGAAAAGTATGGCGGAGACCGAATGTACTTTGCTCCGCCGATGGAATACGACAGGATAATGCGGCTCGTGCCATATGGGAAACTACTTACGGTAGGTGCAATCCGTGAATATTTTGCAAAATTAAGCGGCGCTGATTTTACGGAGCCAATTACAGCGGGAATATTTGTGTCGATTGCCGCATGGGCAAGCTGCCAGCGTTCCGTGGATGAAACTCCTTATTGGCGAACATTAAAAGCAAACGGGGAACTGAATGCGAAATATCCCGGCGGCATCGAGGCTCAGAAGGAAAAACTGGAATCAGAGGGACACACAATCATTCAAAAAGGGCGCAAAAATCTCACCTACTATGTCAAAGACTATGAAAACGCTCTGTTTAACTTAAAAATAAAGCAAAAGGAGAGCATACATGTATGATCAGATAAAGTCAGAAGGCGCGGTATCAGGCTTTTGCATGCAGGGCGACTTGATTGATTTTCTGTGCAGGAAAACGCTTTATAAAACGGATAAGGAAACGAAAAAAATTGTGTACCAAAAACAGGTGTTTGAAAAAGAAGGCTCAGCGCGAATCATGACCGCCGATAAAAACCGAATCTATATCAGCGACTTTTGTGACCTGTATGCTTTGGACAGAGAAGACTATGAAATCGTCGGCAAATGGAGACTGGGAACAGATTTAAGCTCTGATATTTGCGGGATGACCGTAGATGAAAAGAGGATATACTGTTCTATTCGGAACGGGCGTATCATAACAGTAGACAAACTCTCCTTCACCCGACACGAGTACTTGATTACTGACGCCAGTATGTGGAGTTTAAAAATCTTTGAGAACTATCTGTTGTGCGGAACGGTTAATGGGCAGCTACTGTTACTGGACAGGGATACCATGTCGGAGGAGAACAGGCTGATGCTAAGCAGGCAAAACATCCGGAATTTATATGTAAACGATACCATCGTCTATGCTGCCTGTCAGGATAAAAGCCTTTTTAAGATTGACCTGCCAAACTTTTCGCTTTCCGAATCGCGAAAGCATGTGCATAAGAAAATGTTTGACTGTGTTGGTATATACAATGAAATGCTGGTAACAGTCTCTCACCCCTGCAGCGAAATCGCCTTATGGGACAGAAATACACTGGAAAAAAAGAAAGAAATAAAAATACCCTTAAAGCTCAGCGGCAATGCCCAAATAGACGGTTCTGACCTGTATATCACTTCCCGAAATATGAACGGGATCGGTATCATTGATCTGGGTAAACACTGATGACAAAACGACCGAAACCACAGGTTTCGGTCGTTTGCTTTAAGTATACCCTTAGAACGGATTCTCTGTCTTGTAGGGCAGGCTTGCCGGCTGGTTGTAGTTGATGTCCTCCATCGGCACTCCGATGTACTTGAACACCTCAAACAGCGCCTTGCCGTAGTGCCCGAAGGCCACCGCGCCGTGGTGCGGATAGTTCTTCTCGATCAGGACGTGGCGATAGAAACGGCCCATCTCCTTGATCGCGAACACGCCGATTCCGCCGAAGGAGCGCGTTGCAACCGGAAGGATTTCACCCTCTGCCAGATAAGCGCGCAGCTTGTTGTCGGCGGTGGACTGCAGGCGGTAGAAGGTAATCTTGCCCGGAGCCAGGTCTCCCTCCAGCGTTCCGTTGGTCACCTCGATCGGAAGGCTTCTCGCCATA
>CAZNQZ010000197.1:0-4587 GCA_964575245.1 uncultured Lachnobacterium sp.
TCATTTATATGGCATAATTTTTTATTGTATTTTCATCGACTTTCCGAGACTACACTTGATTGTATCTGAGCATCGCAGATCCGTCAATGAAAAATGATAAAATAGTATAATAAATCCGGCAGGATCGTCGTTTATCTTGCTCAATTAATTTTATATCATAACGCAAAAGGAGGGTTTTCATATGAGTAAATTATCAGTAAAAGATCATGGAATTTTATTTGAAATCCGCGACGAGCTTGTTTTTGTCGAGCCCTACGGCGAGAACTGCGCCAGAGTCCGCGCAACGCGCAATTCCAAGCTCTCGGAAGAGCGCTGGACGCTCCTTGACCCGGAAGCGGACCGCTCCTCCGTGTCACTTGAAGGTGAGAACCGGGCCGTGCTCCAAAACAGCAAGCTCACAGTAACCGTCGAAAAGTCGTGGGCGGGCTGCCGCATCGCGTTTATCCGCGATGGCAAGACCGTTCTTTCCACCCACGAGGAACATGATCTGGCCGTCAGATATACCCATCTCGAGGGCGATCATTACCGCACAAGCGTGTTTTTTGACGCCCGCGACGAGCATATCTACGGGATCGGACAGGAGCAGCAGGGCTTTCTGGACCGCAAGGGCTGCACCTACGACCTCATGCACTGGAACACAAAATCGACGGTTCCCGTGATATACTCCTCGCTCGGCTACGGCTTTTTGTGGAACAATCCCGCCCCCGGCCGTGTTGAGTTCGGACGCAATCACACGGTATGGAGCGCAGACAGCTGCTATCAGGCCGATTACCTGGTATTCGCAGGGGACACTCCGGCGGAGGTGTTGAACCGCTATGCAAGGCTGACCGGCTTTGCGCCGAAGCTGCCGGATTGGGCGGCGGGTTTCTGGCAGAGCCGGTGCCGCTATGAATCTCAGGAGGAGCTGTTAGAGGCTGCGCGCGGCTATCACAGCCGCGGGATCCCCGTCGACGCGATCGTCATCGACTTCTTCCACTGGACCGAGCAGGGCAACTGCGATTTCGACCCGAAATACTGGCCCGATCCGAAAGCAATGGTGGATGAGCTAAAGGCGATGGGGATGCGCCCCATCGTTTCCTACTGGCCTACCATCAACCCCAAAAGCCGCAACTGGAAGGAAATGGACGACAGAAAGCTTGTCATCCGCACAGAAAACGGTCAGTACGGAACATTTGATTTCTGGGGACAGCAGACCTATGTCGACATGACAAACCCAGAGGCGAGAAGCTTTGTCTGGGAGCAGATCAAAAAGACCTACATCCAGTACGGCATCCGGACCTTCTGGCTGGATGAGGCGGAGCCGGAGGTGCATCCTCAGCAGTTCTCCAACCTGAAAACATACGCCGGCAATATGGCACAAACCGCACTGATGTACCCCTACTATTATGCCAAGTGCTTTCATGACGGGCTGAAATCCGAGGGCGAGGAGGAGGTGGTACTCCTGACCCGCGCGGCATACCCGGGAAGCCAGAAATTCGGCGCACTCGTCTGGAATGGCGATATCGTCTCGAGCTTTCACGCACTCAGAGAAAGCGTTGTGTCCGGGCTTTCCATGGCCATGTGCGGAATCCCGTGGTGGAACTCCGATATCGGGGGCTTCTTCAACGGCGATACCGAGAGCAGCGATTTCCGCGAGCTCATCGTCAGGTGGTTCCAGTTTGGACTGTTCTGCCCCGTCATGAGACTCCACGGAACGCGAATCCGGCAGTCCGACTATGTCGATAAAAATCCCGGCATCATCTGTCCCGGCGGCGGCTACAATGAAATCTGGCAATTCGGCGAAGAAAATTATCCCGTCATCAGAGATCTGATTCTTTTAAGACAGCGCCTGAAACCATATATCCTTGCATGCGCCCAGCGGACCTCCGAGACCGGGGAGCCTATTATGCGCCCGATGTTCTTTGACTTCCCCGGGGATGAAAACTGCTACGAGCTGAGCGACCAGTATATGTTCGGTCCTGACATCCTGTTTGCGCCGATCGTGAATCAGGGACAGACTGAGCGCAGGGTCTATCTGCCCGAAGGCAGGTGGGTAAGAACAAATGACAACCGCGTCCTGTCCGGCGGACAGTTCGTAACCGAAAAGGCACAGGTCAACGAATTTATCGCCTTTGTCAGAGAAAATGCCGGGGTCGCAGAAATCTTTTCCGCATCGGCGACTACAGACAAACCCTGATTACTCTTCGTTTTCCTTCAGCGCCGCCCAAATCCCGGCAAAGGCATCCGTCCCTCGGAGACTGTCATGTTCTTACGGAATGCGCAGTTTTTGCGCATTCCGTACCCGTTAAAAGTAATCTACCGATATCCTTTGTTTTCCTTCAGCGCCGCCTCAATCCCGGCAAAGGCGTCTGTATTCCGGATAGGATCATACACCTCGTCCTGCAGCTGCTCCAGCAGCTCCATGGATATATTCTTTGCGCTTCCGTAAGAAGGAGTATTATATGCATGTCCCCTCAGCAACAGACAAGTGTAAGCGCCTTTCTCCGGTTTAAAGCCTGTATCATGTTCCACCGCGAAATTCGCCGCCATCTGCAGATGCTTTAACGCCTCCTCCGGACGGCCAAGCCTGACGAGCGTATGTGCCTGATACTCATGAATTTGTGAAAGCCAGCAGGAGTAAAAACCGTACTGCTTATCCTCAAACAAAATTTCCATGATCGCAAACCACTTTTCCCGCAGAAGCACCATCTCCTCAGCGCTGTAGGGACGGGAGCCGTCCTCAAAGGGCGCGTTATTATAGCATAGAATCATGTAAAGCGATTGTATCGTCTCGGAAAACACGCAGCCGCGGATGTGGTCAAAACGCTCCCTGCCCATATTGGCACCGGAGTAGGTGCACAGCAACAGATTGTCCCTGTCGCAGCACGCACTGGGCATCCGCTCCGCAAGGGCCAGCGCCCGCTCGGTCTCTCCCGTCTCTGCATAAATAATACACAGCGTCTGGATGGCGCCATGACGGATGTCATCCTCCGTGCAGATTTCAAGAATTTTCTCGTCGATCCGGATGATCTCAGCGTTCATTTCTTCTCTTGCCTTATCCTCCAGTGTCTGGCGCTCTTTAAAAAGACATTGTGTAAGAGCATTCATCAGCTCGCAGCTGTTTGGATACTCCTTAAGCCTTGGTCGAAGCAGCGCGGAGGCTTCCGCACTGTGCCCTCTGGAGTTAAGATCCAGTGCCTCATCTATAACTGCCTGTATCACTTTCTCCTTTGCACCTGAATCGATGCCCAGAAGCACATCCGCGCTCACTTCAAAGATATTGGCGAGAACCGGAAGCTGCGCGATGTCAGGGGCCGTCCGCCCGCACTCCCACTGCGACACAGCCCGGGAGGTGACCCCCAGATATTCCGCCAGCTGCTCCTGTGTCATGTCCCGCTGCCTGCGCAGATTTCGGATATTTGTACCGATGGACACCGCAGATACCGTTGATCCTGTCGATGATGTCATCATTATTTTTTCCTCCTTAAACATTATTCAGGGATGCAAAGCTGCGCAGCCATCTGTCCCCTTCAAATACAGGATAACCAACCTCGGAGGAAATGAAAAGGAATTATTTAAAGGCGGCAGACAAAGCGGCGCTTTGATTTTACAAGTGCGATTTAGAAACCGTCCAATCCTTATCCAGCGGCGGGCGCTCCTCTCCCTTACTCAGGTAGATCCGGTCGATCTGAAGCCCAGTGTCACACGCATAGATCGAGAAGGTGTGTTCTCCCGCAGAAAAATATATCCTGCATGTCAGACACCAAAAATACATGTGCAGCGTTGCATAATTACACAGCTGGCCGTTATGGTACTGGCTGCTCTGGGGAAGAACTTCGCCGTCTACCGCAAAATAACAGCTGTCCGACATATGGTTCTCGTACAATATAAGCAGCCACACGTTATGCCAGCCTTCCTCTGATATCCTGATCCGATAGTGCATTCCCGGAGCATCCTCCGCCCTTTGCCAAGTATGAGGCTTACCGGATACCTGCATGGCAAGACCACGGCCTCCGTCGGTCAGCGCACGCACATGTCTCCAATAGATGCTCCCAGTCACGTCAGGCGTCAGATATGCATCCGAATTACCCCAAAGCGCAAATTCCGCCTCTATGGCAACGCATCCATTCTGATCAGAATAGGGACCTCTATCGAACAGGGCCGTGATATCCTCTACCGCGCCATCCACATAGTAGCTGTCATACCGCCCCCTCTCTTTATATGGCTGCGCAACTACAGCGTTCTTCATATACAGCCTGTTATGTTTCCAAAACTCCGCGTCGGCATATACCATACCGGGCAGCAGCTCCGTGTCGTCCTCTCTGTAAAGAACCGCCCGGATTTTATCCAGCTCCTCCCAGCACACCTTCGGTTCATCCGCCACAGCCCGCGCCGGAACGGGACCGTAACAGGTTTCACGCCTTTTCTGCGTGTATATCACAAGCTTATCAAGCGTCACATAATTGTCAATCATATACACTCTGAGGACATGTCTGCCTGAGGACAGATACGGAAGCTTGACAAACAATTTTTCTCCGTTATTCATAACGCTGTCATGCCAGTCTCCCCTCCATTCATCCCTCGTATCTGATTCGATGACAAAGGGCT
>CAZNQZ010000198.1:0-874 GCA_964575245.1 uncultured Lachnobacterium sp.
TCACATTGTACTGGAACTCGTAGGCGTTGGTGTTCGTGTTCAAGTCAAAGGAGTAGGTGCCGGGGCGGAGCGAATGTCCGTCGTCCTGCAGTTTGTTTCCCTGATTGATCTGCGGCGCAGCAAGCTGCTCGACGGAGATCGCAAACTGCTCCGTCTGCCCGCTCTCGGTGCCGTCCCCGATATAGGTGACGCCGACCTGATCCTCGTGCGAGGAGGAGGCCACCTTCTTCTGGAAGGAATCGTTGAAGGAACCGTATCGGTCAGACAGGGATGCGACAATGTTTTGAATGGATTTGGCGTTTTCCTTAATATCAATTGCGTAGCGCTTGGCGGTCTCTATATGAGTGATCTTGTACAGCGGAGATTCTTTATTTGTCTGGACAATACGGTTGTAGACCTTGCGCAGGTCGCTCTTTTTGTGAGAGTCGTAGCGCGAGGTTTCCTTATTTGCGTATGTTGACATATAATAGGCATATGCGCTGTCAATACGTGCCATAAGCTACCACACTTCTTTCTTTCATAGATAAAAAATTAAAATCCATTTATACACATATATTATATCGTCCTTTTTTTGAAAAAACAATAGAGTACATGTAAAAAAAGTGTTGACGCATGGACAAAATCGTGCTATAGTGGGAGGGCTTGAAAGCAGGTCTTTTTTTTATGCCTAATTTTAGGTACACAAATTAAGAAAATGGAGGTGGAAGTTGTGCGTACAAAGATTACATTAGCATGCACTGAGTGTAAGCGTCGTAATTACAATACGACCAAGGACAAAAAGACTCACCCGGACAGGATGGAAATCAAGAAGTACTGCAGGTTCTGCAAGAGCCATACAGCACACAAGGAAACCAAGTAAGGAGGGGTTGAGGAG
>CAZNQZ010000198.1:884-4543 GCA_964575245.1 uncultured Lachnobacterium sp.
AACACGGAAAAAGCTCCGAAGACCAGCTGGCGTACCGGTTTGAAAGCTGAATTCGCAAGAATTATCTGGCCAGAGCGCAGCTCAATCATAAGGCAGACTGTCGCAGTGGTTGCAGTGACGGCAGTGCTCGGGTTGATTATTGCTCTGTTAGACTGGCTCATCCAGTACGGCGTGAATTACCTGATTGGTCTTTAATGATTGTGTCATGTTTTCTGTGAAAACATGACATGTAGCGTCAGCTCATTTGCCGCAGGCAAATTTTGCATGAGCTGATGTTCACATAGGGAGGCATTTTATGGCAGAAGCGAACTGGTATGTAGTCCATACCTATTCAGGTTATGAGAACAAAGTCAAAGCGAATATCGACAAGACAATCGAGAACAGACATCTGGAAGACCAGATTCTTGAGGTCCGCGTCCCTCTGGAGGAAGTGACGGAGGTCAAGAACGGCGTCAGGAAGCAGGTTTCTAAAAAATTGTTCCCGGGCTATGTGCTGATTCATATGATTATGAATGACGACACATGGTATGTGGTTCGCAATACCAGAGGCGTGACCGGATTCGTCGGTCCGGGAAGCAAGCCTGTACCGCTCACGGATGCCGAGATGAGACCGCTCGGGATTAAAACGGAAAATGTTGTGGTCGATTTCGCCGAGGGAGATCTGATCGTCGTGATCGGCGGTGTCTGGAAGGACACCACCGGAGTGATCGCGTCGATGAACCACAGCAAGCAGACAGTCACGATTAATGTGGAGCTGTTCGGTCGCGAGACACCGGTAGAAGTAAGTTTCGCTGAAGTGAAGAGAGTAAATTAATCGCAATGCCTCAGGCGGGGCATTAGAAGGAGGCAATTCCAATGGCAAAGAAAGTACAAGGATATATTAAGCTGCAGATTCCTGCCGGAAAGGCAACACCGGCACCACCGGTCGGCCCGGCTCTTGGCCAGCACGGCGTCAACATCGTGGAGTTCACCAAGCAGTTTAATGCAAAGACAGCCGATCAGGGTGATTTAATCATCCCTGTAGTGATTACCGTGTATGCGGACAGAAGCTTCAGTTTCATCACAAAGACGCCGCCCGCACCGGTACTTATCAAGAAGGCGTGCAACATCAAATCCGGCTCCGGCGCGCCGAACAAGACGAAGGTTGCAAAGATTACTAGGGCGCAGGTCAGAGAGATCGCAGAGTTAAAGATGCCGGATCTCAACGCCGCATCTGTCGAGGCTGCAATGAGCATGATCGCCGGAACAGCGAGATCCATGGGCGTTGAGGTAGTAGACTGACGCAGACAGCTGCGGAATAGTCAATGAAAGTGGGAGGGGAGTTCCTACCCGAAAAAGCAATGCTTACCACAAGGAGGTTTTGAACAATGAAAAGAGGAAAAAAATATCAGGACGCTGTGAAGACATTCGATAAGTCCAATCTCTATGATGTGGAGGAGGCGATTGCCATCGTCAAGAAGAATGCCACGGCGAAATTTGATGAGACCATCGAGCTCCATCTCAGAACAGGCTGCGACGGGCGTCACGCAGAGCAGCAGATCCGCGGGGCGGTAGTTCTGCCGCACGGAACGGGCAAGACTGTCAAGGTGCTGGTTTTCGCGAAGGGAACCAAGCTTGACGAGGCGCAGGCAGCAGGCGCTGATTACTTCGGCGGCGAGGAGCTGATCCCGAAGATTCAGAACGATGGATGGCTGGATTTCGATGTCGTAGTTGCCACACCGGACATGATGGGCGTCGTGGGACGTCTGGGCCGTGTTCTCGGACCGAAGGGCTTAATGCCGAACCCGAAGGCCGGAACGGTAACCATGGACATCACGAAGGCTGTCAATGACATCAAAGCAGGTAAGATAGAGTATCGTTTGGACAAGACAAACATTATCCACGTGCCAGTGGGAAAAGCATCCTTTACAGACGAGCAGTTAAACGACAACTTCCAGGCTCTTATGGGTGCGATCAACAAGGCGAGACCGTCCAGCTTGAAGGGCCAGTTTCTTAAGAGCGTGACACTGACCTCTACCATGGGGCCCGGCGTCAGGCTGAACGTAGCTAAGATTGCACAGTAAGAATATTTTTAAGACCGATTTCAGTAACAGTTCAGCCATAGCCCGCTTGATGTGCGAATCATACCTGCATGAATGAGCGCATAAGCGAGGCTATGAGCGTGGACTGAACTGTTACCACTTTCAAGCAAAACCCGCAAAAGGGATTGACATTTGCGGGACACCATATTATAATAGCAACGCATATTGCCGAAGACAGCAGGTATCGAGGTATCTCTTTGAGATACCCCATGTGATGTAAGAAACGCCGCCCGCCGCCGGAGATTCCGACGCGGACCGCGGCAGCGCCTGCCGAGGGAATTTTACAGATGTCCGCATCTTAAAATGATGATCACCTCTCTGTCTGCCTTGGGCAACAGAGAGGTTTTTTGGCAATAATCCTTTTTACAAAATAAAATGAGGAGGTAATGAATGTGGCAAAGGTAGAATTAAAACAGCCGATCGTTCAGGAGATTTCTGACGTGATCAAGGACTCACAGACTGTTGTGGTTGTTGATTACCGCGGGCTTTCCGTTGCCGAGGACACTCTTCTGCGCAAGCAGTTGAGAGAGGCGGGCGTATCCTACAAGGTATACAAAAATACCCTGGTGAGCCGCGCAATCGAGGGAACCCCATACGAGAGCCTGAAGGACGTGCTGGAGGGACCGAATGCTTTTGCTGTCTCTAAGGATGACGCCACCGCGCCGGCCAGACTTTTGGCTGAGTTCGCGAAGAAGGCGCCGGCGTTAGAGATTAAGGCAGGTGTTGTCGAGGGAAGCTTCTACGATGCAGAGGGCATGAAGGAGATTGCGAAGATCCCGTCCAGAGAGGTTCTCATTTCCAGACTGCTTGGCAGCATGCAGTCCCCGATCACCAATCTTGCCCGCGTCCTGAATCAGATCGCGGAGAAGGATGGAGCAGATCACATGCAAAACTGCGAAGCAGTGTGATCTGCGCAGGAGATATCCCTTCGGGATACCTCATATGCGGCCCGGCGGATGCCGCAGTCGAGGCGGCTCCGGCGTCAGCAGAGCAGCCGGAAGCAGCGGAAACCCCGGCAGAATAATTGTGACGAACAAACATATTAAATGGAGGAAAAAATCATGGCAAAGTTGACAACCGCAGAGTTTATTGATGCGATCAAAGAGATGAGTGTGCTGGAGCTGAACGAGCTCGTTAAAGCCTGTGAGGAGGAGTTTGGTGTATCTGCAGCGGCAGGCGTTGTAGTTGCGGCGGCAGCAGATACCGGAGCGGCAGCGGCTGAGGAGAAGACCGAGTTTGATGTCGAGCTGACAGAGGTAGGCCCGAACAAGGTTAAGGTCATCAAGGTGGTTCGTGAAGTGACCGGTCTTGGCCTTGGAGAGTCCAAGGAAGTCGTTGACGGCGCTCCGAAGATTGTGAAGGAGCAGGTGGACAAGGCGACTGCCGATGACATCAAGGCTAAGCTTGAGGCTGAGGGAGCTAAGGTTACCTTAAAGTAAGTTGTCTCATCAGGGGGTCCGCACATCAGATGTGCGGGCCTCTTTTTTGTTACTACTCACGGTCTGGGGACCGCTCGTAGCAACAATTCGGGGCGATATTTAGAGTTTGCTTCGCAAAATCGCCCCTCACTCCTGAATC
>CAZNQZ010000199.1:0-4503 GCA_964575245.1 uncultured Lachnobacterium sp.
GGCCCGCATCCGGCATTGCCGGAAATTTTCCTTTTGCGGGCCTGCGCATAAAAACTTCCTGCACCGCTCCGGTGCAGGAAGTTTCTGTCTCGTTATTTCTTCAGCGGCGATTCGCGGTAGATAATATCCCCGCGCCCCGGTCCGTTGGAAATCATTGTGATCGGATAGCCGATCCTCTGCTCGATAAACTCAATATATCTGCGGCAGTTCTCCGGCAGCTCCTCATAGCTTTTTATTCCCCGGATCTCACATTTCCACCCCGGGAGCTTCTCGTACACCGGCTTCGCCCTGTTCAGCTTACAGGTCACAGGAAATTCCGTCGTGACCTCGCCGTCAACCTCATAACCGACGCAGACCGGAATCTCATCCAGATATCCCAGTACGTCTAACACCGTGAACGCCACATCTGTAGTCCCCTGCATCCGACAGCCATATCGGGAGGCCACGCAGTCAAACCAGCCCATCCGTCTCGGACGTCCGGTGGTAGCTCCGAATTCGCCGCCGTCGCCGCCCCTGACCCGAAGCTCATTCGCCTCATCCCCGAAAATCTCGCTGACGAACGCGCCTGCACCGACCGCGGAGGAGTACGCCTTGCACACCGTGACAATCTGTCTGATCTCGCATGGCGGGATCCCTGCGCCGATTGCGCCGTAGGCGGCCAGCGTCGAGGACGAGGTGACCATCGGATAAATGCCGTGATCCGGGTCCTTTAAGGTTCCAAGCTGCCCCTCCAGCAGTATGGTTTTGCCCTCCGCAAGCGCCTGATGCAAAAAGAGCGACACATCACACACATAGGGCTCAACCATTGCGCGGTACCCGCGCAGCGTCTCGAGCAGCTCCTTCGGATCAATGAGCGGCTTATGGTACAAATGCTCCAAAAGCACGTTCTTCTGCTCCGCGACACGCTCCACCTTCTCCTTTAAAACCTCCTCGTCAAAGAGCTCGCTGACCTGAAAACCGATTTTGGCAAACTTGTCGGAAAAGAATGGCGCAATCCCGGATTTTGTGGAGCCGAAGGACTTTCCTCCCAGACGTTCCTCCTCATACTGGTCAAACAGAATATGGTAGGGCATCACAATCTGCGCGCGGTCGGACACCAAAAGCTTTGGCATCGGCACATTCCGGTCCGTGAGATACCTGACCTCGTCAAACAGCACCGGAATATTGAGCGCCACGCCGTTGCCGATCACATTGCTCGTGTGGCTGTAAAAAACACCGGAGGGCAGCGTGTGCAGTGCAAACTTTCCGTAATTGTTTACAATCGTATGCCCCGCGTTCGCACCGCCCTGAAAGCGCACGATGATATCCGCCTTCTCCGCCAGCATGTCCGTCATTTTTCCTTTTCCCTCGTCGCCCCAGTTGGCGCCGACAATCGCTTTCACCATTGTTTTCTCCTCCTCATTGAACATCAGCTCATGCAAAATTTGCCTACGGCAAATGAGCTGACAAATGTAACACCTCCGAAGGAGGTATTACTAGCAATACCCTCTGCGAGGGTGTTGCATTGGCGTACATGTCAGGTTTTCATAGAAAACTTGACACATTCTCTAACAAAATTCAATTTTCTTTGAACACGCAACCGCAAGCGCTCCGGGTCCGATATGGCAGGATACGGACAGCGAGAGCGGCTGTAACACAATCTCATTGTCGGGAAATGCCTCCTGCACCTCCTGTTTAAACTCTTCCGCCTCCGAAAGATTGTGGGTATAGGCCATCGAGAGGTTCATCTTTGCCCCGTCCTCACTGTCAAAGCGCTTCACAAAATCATTTTTCATTGACTCGACCATGATCGACCGTGCCTGCCGGACCGTCCGCGCCTTGGCGAAGGCGTCCAGCTTTTCCCCCTGGATCTGCAGCACCGGCTTGAGCTTTAGAAGTGTGCCGAGGGCCGCGGCCGCGGGGGTAATCCTTCCGCCTCTCCTCAGATACTCCAGCGTGTTCACCATGATATAGATCGAGGACTCAAATTTACACTCCTCCAGAATCTGCTTAATCTCTGCGGCGCTCTTCCCCTGTCCGGCAAGCTGCACCGCGTCGATCACAGACTGGCGCATGGTCACGGAAATGCGCTGATTGTCCGCCACCTGTACCCGACCGTCATAATTCTGGGCGAGCACCAGCGCAGTCTCACAGGTACTGCTGAGCCCGGAGGACATGGGTATATGAATAATCTCGTCACACTCCTTCAGCGCCCGGTCCCACGCGTCCGCCACATCGCCGACCAGCGGCATGGAGGTCGTGATCTCCTTCCCCTGTGCCAGCCGCTCATAAAACTGCTCCTGATTTAAATCGATATCCTCATAGTACATCTGACCGTCAATATAAAACGGCATCGGCAGTACCACAACTCCCAGCCGCCCGGCTTCCTCCTGTGTTATTCCACTGTTGCTGTCCGTCATGACGGTTATTTTTTTCATGCCCCATCCCCATACATATATTATCTTGGTATTTTTTCCAACTGGTATAGTATACCACAAAAAGGCAAAAAAGAAAAGCCATTTGATTTATCCTGACAAAAAAAGGGAAACCCGCACACGGGTTCCCCTTTTTTTGCTATGGACACTGTTACATCATTCCGCCCATGCCGCCCCCTGCAGGCATTGCCGGGGTATCCTCCTTGATGGTCGCGACTGCGGACTCGGTGGTCAGCAGTGTGGAGGCTACGGAGGTCGCATTCTGCAGAGCGCTTCTGGAAACCTTGAGCGGGTCCAGAATGCCGCTGGCTACCATATCCACATACTCTCCGTTTGTGGCATCAAAACCGGTCCCTGCTGCAGACTCCTTCACCTTGTTGATGATGACTGCGCCCTCCAGGCCTGCGTTCGCCGCAATATAGTACAGCGGAGACTCAAGCGCCTTGAGGATCACTCTGGCTCCGGTCTTCTCATCACCCTCGAGGGTTTCCGCAAGCTCTGCAACATTCTTTGCCGCATGGATATATGCGGAGCCGCCGCCCGCGATGATTCCCTCCTCGACAGCCGCACGGGTCGCATTCAGCGCGTCCTCCATGCGCAGCTTCTTCTCCTTCATCTCGGTCTCGGTCGCCGCGCCGACGCGGATCACAGCTACGCCGCCCGCCATTTTTGCGAGCCGCTCCTGCAGTTTCTCGCGGTCAAACTCTGAGGTCGTCTCCTCGATCTGCGCGCGGATCTGGGAAATGCGGGACTGAATCGCCTCCTTATCCCCTGCTCCGTCCACAATCACGGTATTCTCCTTCTGGACCTTCACGGACTTCGCACGGCCCAGCATATCCATCGTGGTGTCCTTGAGCTCTAAGCCAAGCTCGGAGCTGATCACCTGGCTTCCCGTCAGGATTGCAATATCCTCAAGCATCGCCTTTCTGCGGTCGCCGTAGCCCGGTGCCTTCACTGCAACCGCATTGAAGGTTCCGCGCAGCTTGTTTACAATGAGGGTGGTGAGCGCCTCGCCCTCCACATCCTCGGCGATAATGAGAAGTCTCGCGCCGGACTGTACCACCTGCTCCAGCAGTGGAAGAATGTCCTGAATGTTGGAGATCTTTTTGTCGGTGATCAGGATATAGGGATCATCGAGAACCGCCTCCATCTTATCCATATCCGTGCACATATAAGCGGAGAGATAGCCTCTGTCAAACTGCATGCCCTCGACCAGATCCAGCTCGGTCTCCATGGTCTTGGACTCCTCAATGGTGATGACTCCGTCGTTGGTCACCTTCTCCATCGCATCTGCCACAAGATTTCCAACCTCCTCGTCGCCGGCGGAGATTGCGGCAACCTTGGCAATCTGCTCCTTGCCGTTTACCTTCTGGCTCATCTTCTTGAGCGCTTCAACCGCCACGTCGGTCGCCTTCTTCATTCCGCGGCGAAGCACGATCGGGTTTGCTCCCGCTTCCAGGTTTTTCATACCCTCCTGCACCATTGCCTGAGTCAGAACCGTGGCGGTCGTTGTTCCGTCACCGGCCACATCATTCGTCTTGGTCGCCACCTCCTTGACAAGCTGTGCTCCCATATTCTCGAAGGCGTCCTCAAGCTCGATTTCCTTTGCGATCGTCACACCGTCGTTGGTGATGAGCGGAGCCCCAAAGGACTTATCCAATACTACATTTCTTCCCTTCGGCCCAAGGGTAACTCTCACGGTGTTCGCCAATTTGTCCACTCCGACTCCAAGGGCAGCTCTCGCCTCTGAGCCATACTTAATTTCCTTTGCCATTTCTCTTACTTCCTTTCTACTCAGCTAAATTTTCACACTATGCTTCCACAACTGCCAGAATGTCATTCTGTCTCACAATGATGTACTCCTCACCCTCGAGCTTCACCTCGGTGCCCGCATACTTGGAGTAGATCACCTTCTGCCCCTCCTTCACCTGCATGGTCACCTCTTTGCCGTCCACCATACCGCCCGGGCCTACCGCAATGACGAGGGCCTCCTGCGGCTTCTCCTGCGCGGTTCCGGTCAGCACGATTCCGGATTTTGTCTTTTCTTCTGCTTCCAGCTGCTTTAATACAACTCTGTCTGTCAATGGCA
>CAZNQZ010000200.1:0-4468 GCA_964575245.1 uncultured Lachnobacterium sp.
ATTTTTTGATAATATGGCTGACCTCCTCACGGCGGAACAGACGCTGCAGCTTGCGCTCGGTCGGCGCGTTTCCTTTTTGCACCTCCGCCCCGCAGACTGCGGTGGATTCTGTATTGTGCGCTTTGGAGGAACCGGTTGCCCCGCCGATTCCGTCACGGCCGGTCCGCCCGCCAAGCAGAATGATCCGGTCTCCGGGGTCGGATGTGAGCCTTTGGACGGCACGCCGGGGCGCAGCGCCCATAACCGCGCCGATTTCCATGCGCTTTGCCACATAATTCTTATGGTAAACCTCTTTTACATATCCGGTTGACAATCCAATCTGGTTGCCGTATGAGCTGTATCCCTTTGCGGCGGAGCGCACCAGCTTCTTCTGCGGCAGCTTGCCCGCCATCGTCTCCTTCACGGAAACGGTCGGGTCCGCCGCCCCGGTGACGCGCATCGCCTGATAGACATAGGTCCGACCGGAAAGCGGGTCGCGGATCGCGCCTCCCAGACAAGTCGCCGCGCCTCCGAAGGGCTCAATCTCCGTCGGATGATTGTGCGTCTCGTTCTTAAAGTTCACGAGCCACTCTTCACTCACAACGGTCTTCGCGCCGTCCTCCCCCGTGTACTCCACATCCACCGGCACCACGATGGAGCAGGCGTTGATCTCGTCGGATTCCTCCTGATCCGCCAGCCGCCCCTCCGCCTTCAGGCGTTTCATCGCAAGAAGCGCAAGATCCATCAGGCAGACAAACTTATCCGTCCTGCCGGCATACAGCTTTTCGCGCGACGCCAGATAATCCTCGTAGGATTTCTGGATCGGTTTCCGGTAAAGGCCCTCGTCAAATGTCACATTCCTAAGTTCTGTTGAAAAGGTCGTGTGCCTGCAGTGGTCGCTCCAGTAGGTATCCAGCACGCGGATCTCCGTCATGGACGGATCCCGCTTCTCGTCGTTTCTGAAGTAGTTCTGAATATGGATGAAGTCCTTAAAGGTCATTGCGAGGTTCAAGGAGTCTTAGAGGCGCCGCAGCTCCTCTCTGGAAAATGAAGGAAATCCTTCAAAAACCACAACATCTGCAGGATTTTCAAAATTTTGCACAAGAGTTTGTGGTTTTTCCAAGCTTGTCTCCCGTGAATCCACCGGATTGATGCAGTGGCTTTTGATGGCGGCAAACTCCTCCTCCGTCATATCCGCGTACACCACATAGGTGACAGCGCTTCGGATGATGGGTTCCTCCTCCTCGTTTAAGAGCTTCACGCACTGCTCCGCAGAGTCCGCCCGCTGGTCAAACTGCCCCGGCAGAAATTCCACAGAAAAAATCCGGACCTCCTCCGTCCGGTCCTCATCCGGAAAATGCTCCTCATACACATCGTCCACCGGCGGCTCGGAGAACACCGTCTGTAATGCCCTGCGGTAAGTCTCGTCGGACACATTCTCCACATCATAACGGATCAGAATCCGCACCCGCTCGGCCCCAATGCCGAGATAATGCCGGATCTCATGCCCCAGCTCCTTCGCCCGGACTGCAAAATCCGGCTTTTTTTCCACATACACGCGTCGTACCTTGCCCATTTCTATCCTCCTATTTAAATAACGCTTGCCTTTTAATCCCTGCACCATATTATACATGCTATCTCAACTGCTTGCAAGTCTTGCGGTAAGGTGGTCCGAAGGACCGGATTCCTTATCGCCTAAGGATCGGATTCCTTATCACTGGAAAATTAACCCTCATTCCAAAATGTCTGCGCGGCAGCCCGCACCTGCCCGCTGTCACAGAGGCTCCTCTCCTGCCACTCTCTTGGAAACAGCGGAAGATACTCCGGCTGCAGAAACCGCTCATCCAACAGCAGCACTACGCCCCTGTCCTCCGCCGTGCGGATCACGCGCCCCGCTGCCTGCAGCACCTTGATCATCCCGGGATAGCGGAAGGCGTAGTCAAAGCCCTGCCCGCCCCGCTCATCATAGTATTTTTTTAAAATTTCCCGCTCATTGCTGACCTGCGGCAGGCCGGTTCCCACAATGACCGCCCCGATCAGCCGGTCGTTTTTCAGATCGATCCCCTCGCCGAAGATTCCTCCCATCACGCAGAAGGCCACAAGCGTCTCCTCCCTCTCCTCCTCAAAGGCCGCAAGAAACTCCTCCCTCTCCTCCTCCCGCATGTTCGATGTCTGGCAGAGGATGGCCAGGTTCGTCCCGCTCTCCTCAATCTCCTCCCGCAGGCAACTACACACCTCCTGCATCAGACGGTAGGAGGGGAAAAATGCCATGTAGTTTCCGCTTTTTGCCTGCACCAGCGCGAGGATGTAGCGAGCGATTTTTTTGTACTCCGCGGGATTTCTGCGCGTGTACTTCGTGCTCACATCCTTCCCGAACAGAATCAGGCGCTGCGACGCCAAAAAGGTGCTCTCCGCGTAGATCGCGTAATCGTCCGTTCGCGTGGAGAGCAGTTTTTTATAATAGTTGACCGGCAGCAGCGTGGCGGAAAAAAAGACCGCGGCCCTCGCCTTGTCCACGCACGCCTGCAGATTCGCAGAAGGATCGACGCAGAACAGCTTGACCGAAAAGCGTTCCTCCTCTGCCTGTGCGTATATGACGTAATGCTCATCCACAAGATCATAGATCCGCAGGAAATTCCGCACGGCAAAATACAGCTCCAACACACTGCGCCTCTCCGGAAATTCCATCGGCTTTTCGAGAAATTCCTCCATCCGCGACGCCAGCCGCAACAGCTGGAACACAAGGGCGCTGATATTTTCGTACACAAGATAAGTCTCACACTCCCGCCGCATCGCCAAAAGCTCACGGTTGCACTTTTCTAAAAGACGCTCCAGCTCCCGGTCATATCCCCTGATCACCCGCTTGACGGCAAGCACCTCATTCTTCACAATCTCGGCGCTGTACATCTCACGGCTCCGTTCCACCAGATTGTGGGCCTCATCCACTAGGAAAATATAGTCGCCCTTTCCGCCCTCCGCAAAAAAGCGCTTCAGATACACGTTGGGATCGAACACGTAATTGTAATCGCAGAGAATATTGTCCGCCCAGGTAGCCACATCGAGACTGAGCTCAAAGGGACAGACATTATATGCCTGTGCCTGTGCCAGAATTTCTTCCCTTGTAAAGGTGTCGGATTTCTGCAGCAGATCAAACACGGCGTCGTTGACCCGGTCAAAATGCCCGAGAGCCCGGGGGCAGTCGATTGGATTGCAGTTCATCTCCTCGCAGACGCAGAGCTTTTCCTTTGCGGTGAGCTGAATAGTCTTGGCTGTGTAGCCCCGCTCCCGCAGAAGGCCGAAGGTCTCTTTTGCCACCGTGGCGGTAATCGTCTTTGCGGTCAGATAAAAAATCCGGTCCGCAAGCCCCTCTCCCACCGCTTTGACCGCAGGAAAAATGGTGGAGACTGTTTTCCCCACTCCGGTAGGCGCCTGTAAAAACAGGGTTTTTTCGCGCAGGATGGAGCGGTAAACATCCCCGACAAGCTGCCTCTGCCCTTCCCGGTAAGCAAAAGGGAATTCAAGGAAACGGATGCTCTCCTGCCTCCGCCTCTTCCACTGCACTTGAAAATCCGCCCATTTCCGGTAACGCTCCATCAGCGCTCCGAACCATTCTGCCAGCTTAGCAAAGTCATACTCGACGCGGAACCGCCGCGGTGCGCTCTCCATTCCATCGTCCAGACTGCAGTAGGTCATCTGCACACCGATGCGGTCAAGCCCGTTCTGCTCTGCATAGATATAGGCGTAGCACATGGCCTGCGCCTGATGCACATAGACGGGGCCGTTCAGGGCCTCCGGATTGCGGCTCACCCCCTTGATCTCGTCGACGTACCAGATATTTTCTTCTTCGGCAAAAAATATTCCGTCCGCCCTGCCCTCCACGGTCAGCCGGTAATCCGTCGCCTCTATGGTGATGGCAAGGGGAACCTCCGCCCGGTAGCCGTCTCCCATGCTCTTTTGGATTTTCCGGTGCAGGCGGCTTCCCTCCTGCATGGCATTCACATTCAAACGATCCGCCCGATTGTCAATATCTCCCTCCCGAAAAATAAACTCAACCAGATTGCGAACGGAAATATGTAATTCGATTGTTGTATCACTGTCCGGCATAAGCGTTCTGCTTTCTCCTGTCTGATAAAAACTGTTATATCGGATACCACGAAAAACCCGCTCCGAAGTACGGAGCGGGAAATCCATAGGAGTTTCTGTAATCATATTACGCTACGGCGAATTTTGCAACCAGCTTTTCAAATCTCTCATTGCTACCGTCGTAACACACTTCAATATTTCTCCTCAAGCCGAGGCCAATCATACCAAGCAGCGATTTCGCATCAATGATGATGCGATTGTATCTGGCGTCAATCTCAAATTCGCAATCTCCGGCTGCTTTTACAAATGCCTCGAGTTCCCTAAGGTTTGTAAATTGAATTACTGTAACTTTATCGTACATCATTCATCACCTCCTGCGATTTATTGAGGTACCCCGTCAGACACC
>CAZNQZ010000201.1:0-4441 GCA_964575245.1 uncultured Lachnobacterium sp.
CAAAAAGGAGTACACCTCCTCGGACTCCCACTGGCTCTCCCTGTCACTGCCCATCAGCGGCACATCGTAATTGCCAAAAAACATATAGACCGCATAGGGTTCCCTGCTCTGAACCGTTTTCCCCATGATCTCGTAGAACACATCCAGCATGGCATCATTTTTCATCTCACAGGCCCGCAGCGCCATCAACAGCTGCCAGACACTGCCCGGTGTTTCCTCCTCCTCCGAAAAGCGGTATTCCCGCAATTCGGTATTGGTTTCGGAAAAAGGGATTGCCTTGGCGAGTTCCAGATTGATCTGCTGGTCTTTGGGCGATAGCTTTTGAAAATGCCTGTGAAAGGTTCCATCCACCAGCCCCTCCTCACCCAGATACGCCCCGGCGATCCTGCTGATGCAGTGGCGCTTTAGAGTCATCCGGCGCGTCAGCTCAAGCATATCCTCACGGTTAATGTCTCCCATTTCCTCTCCCTCTCAACAGATCCTCGGCAGGCCTTCCCCCATCAGGACATTCAGCGCGCGCAGACCTCCGATTTTCGTCCTCAGTATTAGCTTGCCCGGCTCTTCCGCCGTAACTGTACCTATCTGACAGGCATGCTCCCCATAGTTCGCCTCCCGCATGATGGAGACGGCGCGCTCTGCCTCCTCCCCGGGAAGAATCGCCACAAGCTTGCCCTCATTGCCCATATAAAGCGGGTCCAGACCGAGAAGGCCGCAGAAATCCTGCACCTGCCCCGTGACCGGCAAGAGCTCCTGCTCCAGCGTAAAGGTCTTTTTCGACGCCTCCGCCAGCTCCTTGAGCACCGTCGCCAGACCGCCCCGCGTCACGTCCCGCATGGCGTGGATGGGAATGCCCGCCGCGAGCAGACGCTCCACCATGTCGCACAGCGGCGCGCAGTCGCTTGCGATCTGATTCCGGATCCCCATGCGCCCGGACAAAATCGCCGCGTGGTGATCGCCAAGGTTTCCGGATACGAGGATCGCATCCCCCTCCCGGGCTCCCGCCGCACAAATGTCAAGGCGGCTTCGCTCCCCGTCAAAAATTCCCACCCCTGTGGTGTTGATGTAAAATTCGCCGCTGCCATTCACGACCTTCGTGTCCCCCGCGACAATCTGCACCCCCGCTTCCCGCGCAGTCTCTGCCATGGATTCCGCCACCCGGCGCAGCATGGCAATGGAAACACCCTCCTGAAGGATAAAGCCGCAGGTCAGATATCGGGGCCGCGCGCCCCGCATCAGCAGGTCATTGACGGTCCCGCAGACGGACAGACGCCCGATGTCACCGCCCGGAAATTCCACCGGCGTCACCACAAAGCTGTCCGTGGTCACGGCGATGCGCTCCGCTCCCGCGACAATAGCACAGTCCTCCATCTGATCTAAGGCTTCACTCTGAAACGCCCGGGCAAACAAATCTGTAATCAGTTCATTGGTCGCGCTCCCGCCGCTGCCGTGAACCAGTCGAATCCGCTCCTCCATCGTTCCTCCTTATATTCCCCTCATAATATCAGCCTTTTGCCCCATGTATCACAAAATTGGAAAAACAGGCGCCTTCCATCGATACCATGCATGCGCCCTGCGGGTTCATCGGATGACAGGCCGTCCCAAACAGAGGGCACTCCTGCGGCCTCAGCCTGCCTGTCAGCACACGGTCGCAGCAGCACGCCGGGTTCTTCTTCTGATCCTCGTCCAGATCCGTACTTCCCCCTTCAAAGGCGGCATACTCCTCCCGCAATACCAGCCCGGAACCCTCGATCCTTCCGATCCCGCGCCATACCGCGTCCGCCTCGGTAAAATACTGCCGCACCAGCGCCTGTGCCTTTTCATTCCCCTCCTCCGTCACCACCGAGGGATAGAAATTCATCACGGCAGGCCTGCCGCTCTCACACATTTTCACGATACCGTAAAGCGCCGTCAAAATGTGCTCCGCCGTAAAGCCTGCGACGGCGAAGGGAATGCGGTAACGTTCAGCCAGCCCTGCAAAAATACGGCTCCCCGTCACCGTGCA
Organism: uncultured Lachnobacterium sp.; assembly: GCA_964575245.1. Lineage (GTDB taxonomy): Bacteria > Bacillota > Clostridia > Lachnospirales > Lachnospiraceae > Roseburia. The sequence goes on from CAZNQZ010000201.1 coordinate 2,003, forward strand.
CACATGTCCCGGCGCGAGGAACCCCTGCAGCGGCGCGCCGTTTGCACAAAGGTAATCGACCACCGGCGGCATGGTCTTTAAGGCAGTCAACAGCCGCACGTTGCGCAATCCCTCCTCCATGAGCGCCTGAATGAGCAGCGCATACACCGGTGCGGTGGTTTCAAAGCCAACCGCCGCAAACACAAACTGCCGGTCCGGCTCTTTTTTTGCGAGCGCAATCACGTCCATCGGAGAGTAGACCATCTCCACGCGTGCGCCCTCCCACTGCGCCATGCCGAGGCTTTTTTCGCTCCCCGGCACGCGGAGAAGATCACCGAACGTCACGACCGTGACTCCCAGAAGCCCCAGCGCAACCAGCCGGTCAATATAGGCGGAAGGCGTCACGCAGACCGGACAGCCGGGTCCGGAGACCAGACGGATCTTTGGAGAGAGCATTCCCGGAATGCCGTTATCGGCAATCGCCGCCGTATGGCTCCCACAGACCTCCATAATCGTTAGCTCAGGCCCATCATAGGATTTTAAATAAGCTTTTACCTTCTCTAGTTCCATGCGCCCACCTCGTCCATCAGAGCATTCAGATTTTCGGCCTCCTCCGTAGATACCTTCTGCAGGATGCAGCCCGCATGCACCAGCACATAATCCCCCGCCTGCACGTCCACCAGACCTGCACGCGCTTTTACCTGATTGCCGTTAAAATCCACCAGAGCATCCGCCCCCTGCAATGCAATCACCTTTCCCGGAAGTGCTACACACATCGTCCTCTCTCCTTTCTGATTCAAAATGTCATATAATAGAGTTGTCCCAGCGCAAGCCCTCCGTCCCCGCAGGGCACGGATCTGTTGCGGTAAACTGTAAACCCGTGATGCGCCAGCGTCTCCGTTGCATGGTCCAGAAGAATCCGGTTGCAGAAACACCCTCCGGAGAGCGCAAGATCCGATACCTGATACTCCTCCCTGAGCAGACAAAACATCCCAAGCACCGCTGACACAAGCCAGCGATGAAACGCCAGCGCAAGTCCGCCCGGGTCAACTCCCCTGCGGCTCGCCAAAAACAATTCCGCCACCATCCCCACGCTGTCTATCACAAAAGCTCCATCCTGCCGCTCAATCAGAGGATGCCTTATTTCCTCATCCCTGCCTTGCTCTGCGCGGAGCGCGCTCTGTTCCAGGCAGACCGCGCACTCCCCTTCAAAGCTGTTGTAGTCACAGATGCCAAGCAGCGCGGACACCGCATCGAACAGCCGCCCGACAGAGGTGCAGGCACAGGTTTGAATGTGTTCCCGCCTGGCCGCCTCAATCGTGTCACACATAGCATTCCCCGCAAAGGCCGGCAGCTCTCCCGCCTCCGCCAGTTCCTCCACAGTCAGACAGCCGCGGTCACGCGCCTCCAGCAGATAGCACCAGAGGGAGCGCGCCGCGTCCCTTGCGGCGGCATCCCCACCAACCATGGGCACCGGAGCGAAATGCCCGACGCGCTCCATCCGGTTCCCATTGCAAAACAGAAATTCACCGCCCCAGATCTGGCCGTCCGTCCCGTATCCGCTTCCGTCAAACACCGCACCGAGCACCGGTCCCTCCAGCCCATGCTCCGCCATGACCGACAGGACATGGGCGTGATGGTGCTGAATTTTGACTGTCGGCAGAGCGCCAAACAGCCCCTCCGCCCCGGAGTGATAGCCCGGGTGCAGATCCACCGCTATTCGCTCCGGGCGGATATTCAACAGCTGCGCCATATGCGCCGCGGCATCCCGGCGCGCCCTCTGGCAGCGCATATCCTCCAGATCCCCAAAGGGGGCGCTGAGATACGCCAGATTCTCCTTTCCATAGGCAAACACCGCCTTTAAGTCGCCGCCCGCCGCAAAGCAGTCCCCGCTCAGCCTGCGGGACATTCGGATCGGCTCCGGCACATGCCCCCGTCCTCTCCGCAGGATGGAACTTCCCGCAGCCGAGACCTGACAGACCGAGTCCTCCAACGGCGTCAGGATCTCCCTGTCGTGCGTGAGAACCAGATCCGGGCACCCGGACTGCATCAGTGCAAGCATGTCCGCATCCCCGGTAATAATCGGCTCGCCTCCGCGGTTTCCACTGGTCATCACCAGAGGCCCCAGCTCCTGCAAAAGAAGAATCTGCAGAGGGCTGCAGGGGAGAAACGCCCCGATCCGATCACTGCCCGCGCACACCTCCGGCGCAAAATCCCCCGTTTTCTCCAGCAAAACGATTGGGCGCGGATTGCTCAAAAGCAGTCGCTCCCCGGCCCCGTCCACCCGGCAGTACCGACTGAGCTCCTCCATGCCGGGAAACATGACGGCAAACGGCTTTCGCTCCCGATTCTTAAACTCCCTCAGACGCCGCGCCGCTTCCCCGCAGTCAGGAAGAAATGCAAGATGAAAACCCCCGATATCCTTGATTGCAGCGATGCCGCCTTCACGCAAAATTTTTA
>CAZNQZ010000202.1:0-4432 GCA_964575245.1 uncultured Lachnobacterium sp.
CAAGGACATACGGCTGTACGGCATGAAGCAATTCCTTCATGACCGGCTGGCGCACCTGTTTGGCCTGAGAGTGGCGGAGCAGAAAAAGCTGGAGCGCCGCGGCATCCTCCGGGCACTTGTAAGCTTTCTTGTCGTTTTGGTCCGCGACGGGGTGGCTTATGCCTTTTTGATTGCACAGGCGGTACAGGGAAAGGTGGACGCCGCCTCCTTTGTGCTGTATTTCTCGGCAATCACGTCCCTGTCTGGATTGATGGACAATATCCTGGGAACCGGATACCGGATTCGGGACGGGGCGGCGCAGGTGTCCGACTTTCGGGAGGCCATGGAGATTAAGGACAGGCTCAATCGCGGGCCGGGCATCCCTATTCCGAAGAGCCCTTTTTCCATAGAGTTCAAAAACGTATCCTACCAATACCCTCAGGGCGAGAAAAAGGTGCTTGACAACGTCTCCTTCCGGATTGAGGCAGGGGAGAAGATTGCGCTTGTGGGCTTAAACGGCGCGGGTAAGACCACGCTGGTCAGAATGATGTTCGGAATGATTCTGCCCGACGAGGGGGAGATTCTGCTGGACGGGCACACCCTGTATGAATACAATCGGGACGAAATGTATTCGCTGTTCGGCGTCGTGCCCCAGGGATTTCATCTCCTGCCCACGTCCATCGCACAGAACATTGCCGCCGCGGAGGAAGAGGAAATCGACCGGGACAGAGTTGGCAGATGTATCGAACTGGCGGGATTGAAGGAGAAGGTTGCGTCTCTGCCGAACGGGATGGACACGCCCTTGAACCGGGAGCTGTACGAGGATGGCGTGGAGCTCTCCGGCGGGGAAACTCAGAAGCTTTTGCTGGCGCGGCTGCTCTACAAGAATCCGTTATGCATGATTCTCGACGAGCCCACGGCGGCGCTGGACCCCATCGCCGAGGACCGGATGTACCGCAATTACAACAAAATTGCGGAAAATGCAACGTCCGTATTCATCTCCCACCGTCTGGCGTCAACCAGATTCTGCGACCGCATTTTTCTGCTGGACGGCGCCAGATTTGCCGAGGAGGGCACCCATGATGAATTGATGGCAAAGGGCGGCAGGTACCGGGAGCTGTTTGAGGTTCAGAGCAAGTATTATAAGGAGGCGAAAAAAGATGACGAGGAGGGATAATGGAAAGCGCACGCTGAGGGAGGAATGGAGCCTGATTTGGCGGGGCGTGAAGCTCTTGAACGAAATACTGCCGCATTTTTGGCTGTATCAGGTACTGTGCACGATTGCGGAGATCCTTGTCCCTTATTTCGGCCTGTACATGTCCGCGCAGCTCGTAAACGAGCTTGCGGGAGACTGCAATCGCGAGAGGCTCCTGCAATTGGCCGCAGTGACGGTGTTCGGCGGGCTGCTGCTCTCCCTTGCCATAAAGCTTTTGCAGAGCCGCAGAGCTCTGTGTGAAGATTGTTGGTATACCCGTCATGAGGCCTATCTGTCCGACGCGCAGAACAATTTTCAGTACGGGCATCTTGAGGACCCCAAGGTGCTGCTCTGGCGCTCCGAAATTCGGGCAGGAGTAAATGCCACCGGCGCGGGCCTCTTTAAGGTAAAATGGCGGATTTCCTCCCTGCTTCGCAATTGTCTGGACGCTGCTCTGTCCGTCACCCTGACGGTATCCATGTTTACCCTGACAGCCCCAGGAGAGCACAGGGGAGTGTTTGGCCTTGTCAATTCCCCGGCATCCGCGGCGGTGGTGCTGGCACTGATATGGATAAACGTAGTCCTCTCCGTAAAGCTATCCGCCACCCGCACCGTAAAAGCGCAGAATGCCGTGAATAAGCTGGCGAGGGAAAACATTCGCCATGGCATTTACAGTGGGCTGTGGGGGGAGGACATGATCGTATTTAACCTGAACACCATCGTCCTGAAGGAGCTTCGGAAACAGACTCGCCCGGAATGGGTTGCAGAGATGGAAAAGGTCACAATCAAATATAATTTCCTGTCCATTCTTTTGAACACGGCATTGAACCTGTGCATCTTCCTCTTTGTGGCGGCCAAGGCGTTTATCGGCGTGTTTGGCATCGGCAGCTTCCTTCTCTATCAGGGTACGACGAAGCGGTTTATCTCGGCTGTCTCGAACGCCGCCTCAGACATTGGGGGGTTAATGCAGAACAATCCCTATCTGGCATCGTTTCTCGAATATCTGGACCTGCCGAACGATATGTATCAGGGCACGCTGGCTGTGGAAAAGCGGGACGACATCGACTACGAGATCAAATTTCGGGATGTGGGCTTTCAGTATCCCCGCAGGGAGGAGTGGGCTTTGCGCCACGTCAACCTCCGGTTTAAGATTGGGGACCGGCTGGCGGTCGTGGGCGAGAACGGGTCGGGCAAAACCACGTTCGTCAAGCTGCTCTGCCGCCTGTATGACCCCACCGAGGGGAAGATACTGTTAAACGGCATCGACATTTCCCGCTACCGGTACATGGAATACCTGGCGCTGTTCTCCGTGGTGTTTCAGGACTATACGGTATTGGGCTTTCCACTGGGCGAGAACGTGGCAATCAGTCAGACCTACGACGAGGCCAGGGTGCGGGACTGCCTGATCCGAGCGGGGCTGGGGGAGAAGCTGGAAAGCCTTGCGGGCGATCCTGACGCGATAGAGAAAGATCCCCTGCAGCGGGCCCTCTGGCGGGATTATGACTCTGAGGCAATTGAGTTTTCCGGCGGCGAGATGCAGAAGGTCGCTCTGGCAAGGGCTCTGTACAAGGACGCGCCTTTTGTGGTTCTGGACGAGCCCACGGCTGCGCTGGACCCCATGGCGGAGGCGGCGGTCTATGAGAATTTCAGCGCACTGACGGAAAACAAGACCTCCGTGTTTATCAGCCACAGGCTTTCCAGCTGCCGGTTCTGCGATTCCATCGCCGTGTTCGACCGCGGACAGCTCATACAGCAGGGCTCCCATGAGGCGCTGGTGGCGGTGGCGAAGGGTAAGTACAGCCAGCTCTGGCACGCCCAGGCTCAGTATTACGAAACGTGAGGATTCTGCGGCCTGGGGCCGTTCATAGTGACCCTTACCACAATATCTTGTTGAAATTATGCTTTTTGTATCTTGATTTTGTATATTGGAAGTGGTAAGCTTGATTATGATAGGAGCAGAAGTCAGCGTATAGAGGGGTATTCCATATGATTTTAGTTGACAAAAATATCCGGGAGTATGTGAAAAACAGAGAGTTGATTCTTGATGGTTTTGTTGAAGAAAATCTCAATGGTGTATCCTATGACCTGACAATTGATGTAATTCTTGACGACAGTTCAGGGAATCGCTTAGAGTATAACCTTTCTCCGGGAGAGGTTATCTTTGTTAAGTCACAGGAGAAGTTAAAGATTCCCGCTGATATCCTTGGACGGATTGCGGAGAAAAATTCACTGATGCGGCTTGGGCTTATCGTCAATGGGCCGCATTACCAGCCGGGTCATATAACCTATGCGTTTTTAAGAGTGCAGAATGTCTCTGAGAGCTACATTACGCTCACGCGCGGGATGGCCATTGCACAGATTATCTTTGAGCAGTTGTGTGATACACCGGATGTTCCATATAGCAGTCAGGAAACGGCATCCTTCCAAAACGAAGTGGAGTACAGGGGTTTTGGAAAATATCAGAGCGTTTATGAGCAAAAGGTGAAATAGGCATGTCTGCTGTTTTTATCCTGCGGCTTTTACATTGAGGCGCAGGATTATTTTATTTCTTGTTGAATCTCCTGAAACGAGTTGTCAACAACTTTCTAATCACCTTTACAGATTATTCACAATTAAGGCATAAAAAGGGGCTGGAACCTGATAGTCAGATTCCAGCCCACTAATTGGCATAACAATTTTATGCGCTTTGTCCTGTTTTGAGTTTTTTTATTTCGTCCAGGGAAAGCTCCGTCATATCTGCAATTTCTTCCAATGAATACTTTCCTGCCGCCAGCATACGATAAGCAACTGCTTTTACCCGTTCCATTGCAGCTTGATTTCTCATATCTTCCATTGCTCTACACATGATTGCAACACCCTCCTTACTTTCTTTGAAAAATCTAACCCGTTCCGCTAACTCACCATAGTACATATCTGCCGGGTCTGTGCAGGAAAAGTCGTGCATCAGTTTCCCGATGGGCGTTTCATCCCGATACTCGCCGTTCACATACAGAATATGCGAACCATCGTCAAACCTCTCGCCAGTGTCAAAGATATATCTGCCAATTCGGTACAACGGTTTTCCTTTGCCGATCACATCATGCTCGGTAATGAACACAACATAGGTTTCCGACAGCGTGTCAAAGTCCGCGCTCTTTTGCAAAAGGTTGGCGTCCATCATGCTGCTGTTATATCTTGCCCGCTTTCGTCCCGCCCCTTTGTCGGCTCGCTGAATTTCCACGTTCATCTTGCGGCCCGCACTGTCGGTTGCCAGAACAT
>CAZNQZ010000203.1:0-3289 GCA_964575245.1 uncultured Lachnobacterium sp.
ATATCAGGAGGCAAAGCTTTACGGTGAGGCCATTGAGCTTGCGTCCTCCGCAGACAAGACTTTCTCCTATATTCCGGACTGCTCCGATCTGGATATCGCGGAGGATCTGGACTATGTCTACATCTGCGAGAACAACACGATCTATGGCACGAAGTTTAAGACTCTGCCAAACACCAAGGGAAAGGATCTGGTGGCGGATGTGTCCTCCTGCTTTTTGTCTGAGCCGGTGGACGTGACAAAGTACGGTGTGATCTACGGCGGCGTGCAGAAGAACATCGGCCCGGCGGGCGTGGTGATCGTGATTGTGCGCGAGGATCTGATCCGCGAGGATGTCCTTGCCGGGACCCCGACCATGCTCAAGTGGAAGACCCATGCGGACAATGACAGCCTATACAACACGCCGCCCTGCTACGGCATCTATATCTGCGGCAAGGTGTTCAAGTGGTTAAAGAAGATGGGCGGACTGGAGGAGATGAAGCGGCGCAACGAGGAGAAGGCGAAGATCCTCTATGATTTTCTGGATGAGAGCAAACTCTTTCAGGGAACCGTCCGCAGGGAGGACCGCTCGCTGATGAATGTACCCTTTGTCACGGGCAATGAGGAGCTGGACGCGAAGTTTGTCAAGGAGGCGACTGCGGCAGGCTTTGTCAATCTGAAGGGACACCGCTCTGTCGGCGGTATGCGCGCGTCCATCTACAACGCGATGCCGAGGGAGGGTGTGGAGAAGCTGGTGGCGTTCATGAAAAAGTTTGAGGAGGAAAATGCATAATGTTTAAGTATAATTGTCTGAATCCGATTGCGGGAGTGGGGCTTGAGCTGTTCTCCGACGCGTACACAAAGGTGGATGATCTGCGGGATGCGGACGCGGCGCTGGTGCGCAGTGCGGCCATGCACGATATGGAACTGCCGGATTCCCTGCTGGCAGTTGCGAGAGCGGGAGCCGGGGTCAACAACATTCCGCTGGAGGAGTGTGCGAAAAGGGGAATTGTCGTGTTCAACACGCCGGGGGCCAACGCCAACGGTGTGAAGGAGCTGGTGTTTGCGGGCATGTTCTATGCGTCCCGCGATATCGTCGGGGGGATTGACTGGTGTCTGGAAAACCAGAACGACGAGAATATTGCGAAGACCGCGGAGAAGCAGAAGAAGAACTTTGCGGGAACGGAGATTTCCGGCAAAAAGCTGGGCGTGATCGGTCTGGGCGCGATCGGCGTGCTGGTGGCAAACGCCGCCACACACATGGGCATGGATGTGTACGGCTATGACCCCTATATCTCCGTGAACGCGGCGTGGAATCTTTCCAGAAGCGTGAAACACATCAGCAACGTGGAGGACATTTACCGCGAGTGCGATTTTATTACGATCCATGTGCCGCTTTTGGACTCTACCAGAAAGATGATCGATGCGAAGGCGATCGCGATGATGAAGACGACTGCGATTGTACTGAATTTTGCGCGGGATCTTCTGGTGGACGAGGAGGCGATGGTGGATGCCCTCGCCGCAGGAAAGATCAAGAAATATGTATCCGATTTTCCGAACCCGACGACCGTCGGAGCGAAGGGCTGCATCGTGACTCCCCATCTGGGGGCGTCCACTGCGGAGTCGGAGGACAACTGCGCCATCATGGCGGTGCGGGAGATCCGCGATTATCTGGAGAACGGCAATATCGTCCACTCCGTCAATTTCCCGGATTGCAATATGGCGGCGTGCACGAAGGCCGGGCGTATCGGAATCCTGCACGAGAACAAGAAGGGCATGATCGGACAGATTACGACCTGCCTCGGCAATGCGGATGTGAATGTATCGGATATGACAAACAAGGGCAAGGACGACTATGCCTACTCCCTTTTGGATGTGGAGGCGCCAGTCACCCCGGAGGTGGTGAAGGCACTGGAGAGCATTGCGGGCGTCATCCGGGTGCGCGTGATTAAATAGGAGACACTATGGCTAAGATAAAACCTTTTGTGTGTGTGAGACCGGCGGCAGCGATGGCAGAGACCATCGCTGCTCTGCCTTATGATGTGTATGACCGCGCGGAGGCTAAGGCGGTTGTGGAGAAAAATCCCAAATCCTTTCTGGCGATCGACCGCGCGGAGACGCAGTTTGGGGACGAGGTGGACACCTACGATCCGAGGGTGTACGAGAAGGCCGCCCAGATGCTGGGAGAGTGGATCGCCTGCGGCGATTTCGTGCGGGATACTCAGTCTTGCTACTACATCTATGAGCTGACCATGGACGGGCGGACGCAGACCGGGATTGTGGGCTGTGCCGCTATTGACGATTACAAAAACAATGTGATCAAAAAACATGAGAATACGCGGGCAGACAAGGAACAGGACCGGATCTGCCATGTGGATGCCTGCAGTGCGCAGACGGGGCCGATTTTCCTTGCGTATCGGGCCAACACGGTCATCGGCCGTGTGGTGAGCGAGACAAAGGAGCGCGCGCCGCTGTACGATTTTGTGTCGGAGGACAAAATCCGGCATCGAGTGTTCCGGATTGACAGGCCCGCGGATATCGATGCGGTGTGTCAGGCCTTTGCGGGGATTCAGGAGATCTATATCGCAGACGGGCACCATCGGGCGGCTTCCGCGGTGCGGGTGGGCGAAAAGCGCAGACAGGAACATGAGGGGTACACCGGCGAGGAGGAATTCAACTATTTTCTGTCTGTGCTCTTTCCAGATGAGGAGCTGATGATTATGGACTACAACCGCGTTGTCCGTGATTTAAACGGTATGAGCGCGGAGGAGTTTCTGGAAAAGGCTAAGGAGCTCTTTGCGGTGGAGCTGCTCATGGAGGGCACACTCTCGGAGTCCGGTGCGCCGGAGGAAACCGTGCGTCCGAAGAAGAAGGGCGATTTTTCCATGTTCCTCGCGGACCGCTGGTATCTCTGCCATATGGGGCAGGTGCCGGATGACCCGGTGGAGGGGCTGGACGTGTCCGTGCTGCAGAGCCGCCTGCTGGCTCCGGTGCTGGGAATCGGCGATCCCAAGACGGATAAGCGGATTGACTTTGTGGGTGGAATCCGCGGCATGAAGGAGCTGGAGCGCCGCTGCCGCACGGACTGCGCGGTGGCCTTTGCCATGTTTCCCACGTCGATCGCCGAGCTGTTTGCAGTGGCGGACGCGGGGCTCTTGATGCCGCCAAAATCCACATGGTTTGAGCCGAAGCTCAGGAGCGGGCTCTTTATTCATTCCATCCGCTGAACTGCAGGCTGTAAAGAGAAACTAAAAAATCAATATAAAAATGGAAAAAATATTTTAACGTTACCAATAGAACATGTTGCAAGTAT
>CAZNQZ010000203.1:3299-4371 GCA_964575245.1 uncultured Lachnobacterium sp.
GCCGCCAAAATCCACATGGTTTGAGCCGAAGCTCAGGAGCGGGCTCTTTATTCACGAGATCTAAGGAAACGCTGATTAAATCATCGTTTCCCTAACATGATTTACATAAAGAGGAGACTGGGGATGAAGTACGCATTTTTTCTGACAGAGTCGGTCACCTTCGACTCTCTGCTTCAGGAGGTACAAAAGGATCATGGAGTGATAAAAACCTATCTGGAGGGTATGGTGCCGTCAGCCTTAAACCTGTTGGTGCGGATTGTAGTTGCGGTTCTGGTCCTTCTGGTGGGCCGCCGGATCATCAAGCTGGTGATGCGGATGGTGGAGAAATCTCTGAGGAGGGGAAAGGCGGAGGCGGGAGTCGTCTCGTTCCTGTGCTCGCTTCTTAGGTATATCCTCTATTTCCTGCTGATTATGATGATTTTGTCCAGCTTTGGCGTGACGGCGGGCTCCGTGGTGGCAGTGCTGGGCTCTGCGGGATTGGCTCTTGGTCTTGCCCTGCAGGGCAGCCTGGCCAATTTTGCCGGGGGCGTTCTGATCCTTCTGCTCAAGCCCTTTGTGATCGGGGATTATATCATTGACCACGGTTCAGGGCAGGAGGGCACTGTGGCGGAAATCACGATTTTTTACACGAAGCTGCTCACGGTGGACAACAAGTCGGTGGTCATTCCCAACGGCGGGCTCTCCAACGACTGTATCACGAACTGCACGCAGATGGAAAAGCGCCGGGTGGATCTGGTGGTCGGCGTGGACTACCGGACGAACCTTGCCGACGCGAAGCGCGTATTGTTTTCAGTGGTGCAGGAGGAGGCGCGCGTGCTGGCGGGGGAGCCGGTGGATATTTTTGTGGACGCCCTGGCGGAGAGCTCGGTGAATCTCGGCGTCCGGGTCTGGGTAGCTACCGGGGATTACTGGCCGGTACGCTGGAGCCTTCTGGAGCGGATTAAGCTGGCGCTGGATGAGAATGGAATCTCCATTCCCTTTCCGCAGCTCGATGTACAGATTAAGCAGAACTAAAGTTTCTTTTTACGGGTCAGGAATGCGCATTAACTGCGCATTCCGTAAGAACATGATT
>CAZNQZ010000204.1:0-2279 GCA_964575245.1 uncultured Lachnobacterium sp.
CCACCTTGTATCCCATGGATGTCATCACCTGCTCAAATTCCACAGGCTTTGATTCTACCGTAAGCCCATATACCGACACAGCCGGGTCAGTGATTTCTATCGTTGTAATATAACGTCCCCCGTCAGCGTAGTCCGGCCAAGCAGTCAGAAGGTATGACACGCACATCGGAGGCCGTTCTCCCTGCGCACCAACATGGTAGTCCTTCCCCAGAAACTCCCATGCACCCATCCAGCCGGTTATCTCGTCATGATCGCTCCAATTCACTTGCGCCCCATCATCGCAGATCCAAAATTCCAACGTTGTGTCTTCCGGCTTTGGCGGAAAATACGGCTTGCTTGACTGCATAAGGATCACCACTATACAGATTACGACAGCTATAACTCCTAAAGCAGCAATGGCAGCGGTTCTCTTTTTCATCTTTATATCATACCTCTGTCCATCGTAAATTTCTGTTAATCGTTACCACCACCAATCTTCATACTCTACCGCATTTTCAAAAGGTTCAAACGTATCCGTCACAGTGTCAAGCAGAGCCTTCGTTTTCCCAGATTCCTCCGGGTCAGCGGCAGGATAGACCTTATACATGACATAATAGGTTCCATATTCGGCAACAGTAGATTTCTCAAAATGATCACTGATCTCCATCCTCCACCCATCCACACTTTCTCCGATTACTTCCCCGTGTTCCCCCCTCCCGATAAGGGTATATTCCGGGTCAAGCAGCTTTGTCAGGTACTCATCTTCCGGATACCAATGATCCCGCCTGTCAATGCGAAGCTCCGCGCCTTCATGCACAGTACTCCTCCATGCTCCGACCGTTTTACACTCCGCGATATCTGTTTTGCGCGTCCACCCTTCATCGGGCAAATAAATGGAATAGCTATAGCCGACATAGAGCGACGCTTCCGACTCAACGCCCGCACCGCAGGACAGCCGCGTATGCTCCGGTCGCCCCAGCTCCCCTGCCGTCGTATAATAAAAAAACGGCCGGAGAGACTGCTTCATTGCCTCCATTTGATATCTGAAACGCTCATAATGTTTTGTTTTAGCTGGCTGCGTATAAATGACCGCATACCGACTGTCCCCAAGAAGATTAAAATTGGAACCGAAAATCAGGGTTCCATTTGGGAATGGAAAATCAGAACCGCCAAGCCCTCCCTTATTATCCAAAATCAGCTCATAATTCGGGTACTGCTGCCTTACCCATGCCTGCGCTTCGCCAAGATCACTGCTGTCCATCTTTACGATGCGCAGCTCCGCTTCTTCGCCATCCAGTTTATTTGTCCAGATATCCGCGTGGCGCCCGCCCATGGTACCGGACTGATACACCCACTCCTCGTCAACAATATAAATGGAATAGCCATCGCCGATAAAGAGCGTGGATTCCGCCTTCAGCTTTTCCTCCTCATCCGTCGACATTTCCTCCGCGCCGTCTTCGTCGCGAACGGAATCTGGGTAGTAGTATAGCCATGCATGCTCCGACCGTCTCAATGCCTCCGCCGTTGAGTAGTCCGGGACAGCCGCGGGACCTGGCTCCGTCTGCTCGGTCTGCTCCAGTGCTTCGGTCGGTTCCGTCTGCTCGGTCTGCTCTGTCTGTTCTGCTGCCTCCGTCTGCGGCGGTTCTATACCCGCCGTTTTATCTGTCTGCCTGTGGCCGCACGATGCCAGAAACAGCAGCGAGAGCGCTAAGAGCGCACGCAGGGATCTTCTTTTCATGCCTTATCTCCTCCTAAATTTACTCCACGAATAACTCCACGATCGCTCCCGTAACAGCGTCCACGTAATATATGGAGCCGTCACTGAGCGTCACCTCATAGCATAACCGATAGGTTGTCGCACTTACCGGCATATACACCATCCCGGTATGTTCTACACTCTCACCCTCTGCACAGGGAACCGCAATGCAATCCGCAGACAAAACGGAGGTATTGCCAGTAGTCGCCGCACTGCAGTCCGCCACGTCCTTCCATCTGTTTATCGTAAAATAAACACCTGTTGTGTCAGTTGCCACCTTGTAGAAATTATCTACCAGGCGGATGCCCTGATACTGATTGCAGTAGCAAAAGGTCTTTCCCACCTCGGACACCGTGCCGGGAACCACTCCGGTATCCTCGTCTACTTCCTCACAATATACGGTGCCGATCCCTTCGATTCCGCTCTGGTATTTCTCGTCGATATAATCCTCTGCAAGCTCTCTCTGGGTCTCATTGTCCAGACTGCCCTGATGGTCGTCGTTCATCTCCCTGTAGACCGTAGCGCCCGCAGGACTCACAGACCG
>CAZNQZ010000204.1:2289-4355 GCA_964575245.1 uncultured Lachnobacterium sp.
TATAAACAATCTAACATAGGAATTTTCACTCGGTACCTTCTTGAGCTCCTCATAAAATACCTTGCAATCACCTACGTCTTCGGTATTGCCCTGCACAATCATTGCCGAATAGGCAGTCCCTGCCTCAGCCGTCACAATAAGCGAAAGCAGAAGTACAAGAGTAGCAAGGATACCAACAATCTTTCTTTTTTTCATAACTATTTTCCTCCAACCCACCTGATACAATAGTAAGATTCCATACATTTCCATCACACCGTGATCATAACATTGTATTAATTTTAAGTCAATGCTTCTCAGTGGATAATGCTGTTAAATACTCTCATATCATTATATGATTGCAGTTTTTTGTCAAAAACTATCGTTTTATGCCGTTATTTATTTTGCACTGTTTATACTATATTACAGAAAAATCGGTTCCAGAGCATTTTGCTCCGGCCCTCATCCTTCCCCTAAGAAACCCGGGCCCGGCGCCGCAGGGCAAAAAACAGCAAAATCCCGGCCAGCGCCCCCGCAAACAGATAGGCCTGCAGCATGGGCATAAAGTCGTATGCCTTCCCGAGCCAGATATCCCCGAAATCCCTGACGATATATGTGGTGGGCAGCAGGCGGGAAACAGCCTGTACGGCGGGCGGCATCGACTCATAGCTGAGCCCCATCAGGCCGCTGGCTATCATAATGCCGAAATACAGTATCATGGTGATGCAATAGACGATCCCGAATTTCCTGAAAATCATGGCAATCGCGTGAGCCAGCGCAAAGGAAATCATCCCCAGCGCCACGATGCATATGATATACATAAAACATCCCGACGCAGAGGGCGCCTTGATGTGCAGCACAAAAACTCCCACGGCGAAATAAATCGCAAAGGCGCAGCACTGGAAGAGAAGCTCCGTGATAATCCGGCTGATTACCGTCATGCCGGCACCAATGCCAAACAGCTCCAGCCTCTGGGGAATGCCCTTCTCCAATTCCTGGGCATAGGTGGCCGCGTAGCCGATCAGAATGATCGCCAGAGGGATGATCGAACCGATTCCCAGAAAAGTAGTCGTCACCGCCACGGCGGCAAGCTCCGCACTGGGAATCTCCGAAGATAAAATCTTCGCAAAAATAAGTACCAGTATGACCGGCATCCCTATGCCGAAAATATGCACATACGGATTTCCCGCGATGTTCCGTATCTCAAATAGCAACAGGGAAAATGAAAGCTTTCTATTCATGGCGCCCCTCCTCATAATATGCCTTCTTGGCATTGCTGTACATGATCTCAATATCGTTGCTGCTGCGCCTGTAATTGATATTATGGCCGATCAGCAGCCTCGTGACTGCGAGCTCCTCCGCCTCATCCTTTACGGACAGCGCAATCAGGTGAGCGGGAGAAGCCAGCCTTTTATAATCACCCACAAGAGCCTCATGCTCCGGTGCTGCATCAAAGACCATGACCGCCCTTCCGCAGTATTTATGAAACAGCTCGTCCTTATACCCGTAATCAATCACCTTACCCTTGTCAAGGATTAATATCTTGTTGGCCATCTGTTCCAACTCCTCATAATAATGCGACACGATGCAAAGGCTCGCTTTTTTGCCCGTATACCAGCTTACCAGCCGTTCCATGAGCTTCTGCCGGGTTTCAAAGTCAAGTCCGGAGGTCACCTCATCATAAAAGGTAAGAGGCGCATCCTGCATCATCACCATGATGATGGTAAAGCGCTGCTTCTGGCCGCCGGACAGCTTGCTGTATTTTTTACGCAGACAGTCTTCAAATTCAAACCAGGCGATCAGCTCCTGAAGCTTCCGGTTTTTAGATATTTTGGTGTCCAATATGACCTCCATGACATACTTACAGGGCATGGTGTCCGTGTACTCATTGAACTGCATATGGGTGGCGATCTGCCGGGGCTTTAAGTCCGTCCGGATTACCCCCTGATAATGCACAAGGCCCAGAATACTCTTGATTAATGTGGTTTTCCCGGCACCGTTCGACCCGATAATTCCGACCCGGTCCCCCTCGCAGACCGTCAGCGGCTCATTGATCTGCAGCGCGGTCTCCGCACCGTAGTTTACCGTCA
>CAZNQZ010000205.1:0-4343 GCA_964575245.1 uncultured Lachnobacterium sp.
GTGTGGCAAAATAGGTCACTACCCGATCCAGCATCCGCTCCTTCTCCCCGGGAAATTCACTCTCCATGATCTGAACAATCTCATAAACCGTCCGCTTTCCGTCGATGCTCTGCCAGACCACGGAACCATACTTGTCCAGCGCAATATGGCTGATGCGCGGCTTTTTAAAAAATTTCTGCGCAATCCAGTGGTAAAAGCCTTTGTTTTCCATATCAATTTCCACCATACCATCCCCGCGCACGCGCCAGGGACGATCCGGGGAATGCTTCGGGACCATGTCCACATAATTGCGGGCAATCTCTCTGTGACGTGCCATCGGTTACTCCTTTTTCGCCTTATGCGTTTTCATGCTGAAGAAAAACATACTCGCGACCAAAATCGCAAAGAACACGCAGCCTCCAATATTGCCAAGGCTGAAGCCCAGATCCAGATTGATGCCGAACACTGCGAAAACAGCCAGCATAATTCCGACCAGACCCTCGCCGGCAATCAGGCCGGAGGAATAGAGCACGCCGTTGCTGATTCTCTCCTTCTTTTCCTCCCCGTCTCTTCCCCCGCGTTTTTCCATCCACAGGCGAACAAGGCCGCCGATCATAATCGGCACCGACAGGTGGATCGGCAGATACAGGCCGATCGCAAAGGGCAGTACCGGTATGCCGACAATCTCCACTACAATTGCGATAAACACACCGATAAAGATAAGGCCCCAGGGAAGATTTCCTCCCATCACACCCTCCACCACCATTTTCATCAGAGTCGCCTGCGGGGCAGGGAGCCGGACCACATCGCCAAAGCCCCACGCCGCGTTCAAAAGATATAATACCCCCCCAATGGCGAGGCCGGAGCATACCGCTCCGATCAGCTCTCCGATCTGCTGCCGGATCGGGGTCGCACCGACAATATAGCCCGTCTTGAGATCCTGCGAGGTATCCCCCGCCATTGCCGCCACAATACAGATAACCGTGCCGATGCAGATGGCTCCGGTCATTCCGGCAATACCTGTCGCTCCCGTCGCTTTCAGAAACACGGTTGCAATCAGCAGTGTCGCGATCGCCATACCGGAAACCGGATTATTGGAGGAACCGACCAGCCCGACCATGCGGGCGGATACTGTCGCAAAGAAGAAACCGAACACAACGATAATCAGGGCTGATAACAGCGAAACCGGAATGGACGGAATCAGCCAGAGCAGCAGCGTCACGAGCGCAATCCCGATCAGCGCATAGGGCAGCGGCAGATCACGGCTTGTCCGGTCCGTGCCGCCGGTATGTCCAAAACCCTTGATTGCCTTTGCAAAGGTCGAGACAATCAGCGGGAGTGACTTGATCAGGCTAATGATACCGCCCGCGGCGACCGCACCCGCACCGATATAGCGGACATAGCTGCCCCACAGCGTCCAGGTGTCCAGCGTGTTAAAGGGCGCTGTCTCCGGGTACATGACGCTGTCCCCGCCCAGCAGCACCAGCATCGGCATGATAACAAACCAGCCGAGAACGGCGCCTCCCAGCAGATAAGAGGAGACGCGTGCTCCGCAGATATAACCGACACCGGCGAGAGCCGGAAGTACATCTGCGCCAAAACCTGATCCCCGGTATGCAGGGATGGACCAGTCCACCTCGTTCGGGAACAGACATAAGCCGTCCGCGATGAATTTGTATACAGCGGAAATCCCAAGACCTGAAAACACCAGCCTTGATTTGCTTCCTCCCTCTTCTCCCGCCAGAAGCACCTCCGCGCAGGCGGTTCCCTCCGGAAACGGGAGCACGCCGTGCTCCTCCACGATCAGTGCCGTGCGCAGCGGAATCATGAACAACACCCCCAAAATTCCTCCGCAGATCGCGACAACCGCGATCACAAAGAAGGACGGAGGCGCTATGCTTTCATCCTCTGCCGCCCACATAAACAGCGCGGGCAGGGTAAAGATCGCTCCCGCCGCCAGAGACTCCCCGGCAGAGCCGATGGTCTGCACCATATTGTTTTCCAGAATGGAATCCCTTTTCATGATGACACGGATGATACCCATAGAGATCACTGCCGCAGGGATGGATGCGGATACGGTCATGCCCACGCGCAGCCCGAGATAGGCATTCGCCGCGCCGAAGACAACGGCAAGAATCACACCCATAATCACGGATGTGACGGTAAACTCCGGCACAATCCTGTCTGAAGGTATAAATGGTTTGAATGCTTTCTTTTCTTCTTTCATTTCATACGGTTCCCTTCCTTATTTTTGAGAATGCAAAAGACCTTTATATCATACTAAAATATATCACGCCCAACCGATATTTGCAATAGAGCCCTGACGAAAGACAAGCGAAAAGCGTCTTGAAAATAGTCAAAAATGCTGGTATAATCGCCTCATAAAAAACATACTTTAGGAGGTTATCGCTATGAAACACAGACTTCATCGTGGAATTGCCGCAATGCTCAGCCTCATGCTTCTCATCTGCGGCCTTTCCTATGCCCCCCCACTGTCGGCGGCTGCCGCGGAAACAGAGATTCCTGTTCTGCGGGACGCCATGACAAGCGTGATGGGGGACGACTTCATTGTCGGCACTGTCATTAACGGCGGCAATGTAACGGACAGCCAGGCAATGCAGCTGGCAACCACTCACTTCAATGCGATCACGCTGGAAAACGAGTTGAAGCCCGACAGCCTGCTCGGCGGTTCCTGGTACCGTCCGCAGACGGAGACCGTGACATTGAACGGCAAGTCGCTTGTGGTTCCAAAGCTGAATTTTTCCAATCCGGAACGGATATTAAATTACATCTGCGACTGGAACCAGAAGCATCCGGATCAGATCATCAAAATCAGGGGCCATGTGCTGATCTGGCACAACCAGACGCCGGATTGGTTTTTCCATGAGGACTATGATGCATCCAAGCCCTTTGTGGACGCGGCGACTATGTCGCTCCGCGAGGAGTGGTTCATCAAGAGCGTTGCCGAACACTTCACTGGAGAAGGCAGCAAGTACAGGGATCTGTTTTATGCCTGGGATGTGGTAAACGAGGCTGTCAGTGACGGAACCGGCACCTACCGCAGCGATTCCGATAACCCGGCCTCACCCTGGTGGAAAATATTTAAGAGCAACAAATTCATTACAGATGCATTCGTGTTTGCCAACAAGTACATGCCAAAATCAGTTCAGCTGTACTACAATGACTATAATGAGTTTATGTGGATCAAACCGGACGGCATCGTTAAGCTGTTGAAGGACGTAAAGAACACACCCGGCGCCAGAATCGACGGCATGGGAATGCAGGGGCATTACTCTACCAACGACGGCTGGCCAACCATCGATGATTTTAAGAAGGCAGTGCGCTCCTATTGCGCGGTGGTGGGTCAGGTGCAGCTCACCGAGCTTGACCTTGCCGTCTCGGACGCCTATGACGGCAGTGCTCAGTCGGAAGCTGCGGAGCATGAGCGAACTGCCGCCCGCTACAAAGCAATCTATGCCGCAATCCGCGAACTGAATAAGGAAGGCTGCAAGGTCACCGGCCTTACCGTTTGGGGAATTACGGACAAGTATTCCTGGCTGCAGAGTGCCAACAGCGCAGGTGGCGGCTCCGATGGGACAAAGAAACAGTTTCCGCTGCTCTTTGACCGCAATTACCAGCCCAAGAAAGCCTTCTACGCCCTGACAGAGCCCGCCGGAATCACCCACTATCAGGCGGATATCACAGCGTCAGGCAACGGCGAGGCAGTCATCACCAGGGCGCTGGTATCCACGGCAAAGCAGGCTGCCGGCGGAAAAGATATTCCGATGACCCTGACAGTAAAAGCGGGCACCAGCGTCAAATACACGTTAAAGGCAAATACCGGGGATCTCGCTCCGGGCGCCTCCTTAAAGCTGTACCGGACAGGCTCCCAGACAGATGAGTATCTGCTGGTCGACGCTAAAACCTACAAGGTGAGCGCCGCCGGAGACGTCACCGTATATGCGGACAAAAATGCGACTTATGTGCTGGTAACCGCCGAAAGGGCAGCGCAAATCAATGCGCAGATCAAGAAAACCATTGTCCCGAAGGCATCTTCCATCACCATGAAAAAGGGGACAACCACTGTTTTTGAACTGGGCAGCGAGGCAAACACGGAAAACATTAAATCCATAACCTACACCTCCACCAAGCCCTCTGTGGCCGCGGTGGGCAAGAAGGGAAAAATCACGGCAAAAAAAGCCGGAACTGCAACCATCAGTGCAAAGGTTAAGCTGAAGAACGGCACCTCCAAGACCATCAAAATGAAGGTTCGGGTCTCATAGCGTCAAAATCTTACCGAAAAAGTTTATGCAATCGAGTAGGGGAGATTTTCTCTCCCCTCTCACACCACCGTACATGCCGTT